>JBATTM010000149.1:0-40487 GCA_049670545.1 Polyangiales bacterium | reverse complement strand
GAACCGGGTCGGGTCGCCGTGGTATCCGCACGGGCAGGGGTTCATCGCGGCGATGACCAGCGGGGCCGCGGGGAGCCGCACTCGCTGACGCGCCCGGGAGATCACGACCTCCCCCTCCTCCATGGTGGTGCGCAGCGTCTCGATCGCATCGCGACGAAATTCGGGAAGCTCGTCGAGGAACAAGACGCCACGGTGGGCAAGGGTGATCTCGCCGGCCTGAATGGGCTCGCCTCCGCCGACGATCGCGCTTGCGCTCGCGGTGTGATGTGGCGCCCGAAAGGGACGTTCGCGCCCGGACAGGACGTGCGCGCGCCGAACGCCTGCCGTGCTTGCGATGGTGGCGATCTCGAGCGCTTCATCGGCTTCGGGTGGGGGGAGGATCGATGGGAGTGCGCGTGCAAGCATGGTTTTCCCGGCGCCCGGGCTGCCGATCAGCAACATGTGGTGTGCCCCTGCAGCGGCGATCTCGAGTGCTCGCCGCGCCGCTTCCTGCCCGCGGACTTCGGCGAGCTCGCGTGACGCGTCGACGACTTCGGCGGGCGCGTCACATGCGATTGGCTCGAGTGCATCGTCGAGGGTGCCTTCTCCGTTGAGCCAGTTCACGACCTCGCCCACATGCGAAGCGCAATGTACCGAGACACCCTCGACCAGCATCGCCTCCGCGCGATTGCCTACTGGAATGATCGCATGCGCGAGCCCGACGCGTTGCGCACTCCGCAACAAGGCAAGAACCCCCCGCACTGGACGGAGTTCGCCTGATAGGGACAGCTCGCCGACCAGCAAGGTCTCTGCGAGACGCGACGGCGAGACCCCCTCGCATGCTGCGAGCACCGACGCGGCCACCGGCAGATCGACGCCGGCGCCCGTCTTGCGCAGATCGCCAGGTGCGAGATTCAGGACGAGATGCCGCGGCGGGAAGGCGAACCCGATCGAGGAGAGGGCGGCACGTACGCGAATGCGGCTCTCTCGCACGCCCCGCTCAGGCAGGCCGACGATGTCGAAACCAGGCAACCCTTCCCCGAGGCGCACCTCGACTTGGACGGGGTGCGCTTCGATTCCGATGAGGCAGGCGGTGTGCGCGGTCGCGAGCATGCGACGCCATGGAGCAACGCACGTGCCAAGGTCCTCGCTCGTGAATTCGAGGGCTTGCTGTTCAGCGCGTGTCGGCCGTCCGACGAGCCGCCGCCGGGCGCCTCACTCGCCGGGAAGGGTCAGACATTGCCCGAACTCAATCGATTGGCTCTGACAGTCCTTTGCGGCCTGCTGTCCGCACCCACTCTCTTGCAAGCAGCTCACGAACGCGATCGTGGGGGTGGCGCAGGCCTCGTAGACGGGTGTCGACGCGCACTCGTCGAGGCATTCTTCGGGGTCGTTGGGTAGTCCGGCGAGGTTCGCGGTGCAGGGGCTCACGCACAGCAGGCCACAGACCTCACTGACTTCGCCCGCGCCACCCACGCCACCGAGCCCCGCGACGACATTCCCAGGGTCGTCGCCGCACGCCGCGATCGCGCACGCGAGACATCCGGCGCCGATCGCTTGCCAAGTCGTCATCGCTTCCCCTACTAGCGCAAACTCGCGCGGTTTTGAAGGAGAGCAGGCCAGGGTGCTAAGGTCCGCCCGATGTTGGTGAGGCTTGGTGAGACCTTCAGCCGATGGGCGGAGCGGTGGGTCCCCGACCCGTTCGTCCTTGCGCTCGCGTTGACGGTGATCACGCTCCTTGGCGGTTGGTCTTTGACCGGGTCGGCCGCGGCCGTCTTCCAAGGCTGGTACGGCGGGTTTTCGAGCACGCCCCTACTCGCCTTCGCCCTCCAAATGTGCCTCATCCTCGTCACCGGTCAGGCGCTTGCGTCGAGCCCCCCCGTGCAGCGCGCAGTCCGTCGTCTCGCAACCTGGCCCAAGAGCACCCCGGCGGCGGCGGGCGTGGTCGCGGTCGTGGCCTGTACTACGGGGCTGGTGCAGTGGGGTCTAGGTGCCGTCGTGGCCGCCTTCGTCGTTCGCGAAATCGCGCAGAGCGCGGCAGAGGAAGGGCGCGCGATCGACATTCCCATTCTCGGCGCCGCCGCCTACACGGGGCTTGCGGTCTGGCACGGCGGGCTGAGTGGTTCGGCTCCCCTCAAAGCGGCCGAGTCGGCGCAGTTCACCCAGGGTGCGGGTCAGGCGATCCCCATTGGCGACACGCTGTTTTCGCCCCTTAATCTACTCGTGAGCGGTGGCCTGCTGGTCCTTCTTCCTGCGTTGTGTGTCGCCATGGCACCGCGACATGCCGACGTCCCTCCGGCCCCGAAGCCCCTGAACCCCCGCACTGCGCCCCCACCGCGGAGTCGCCTGGCGATCCTCGTCGGTGGTGTGGCCGTCGCGCTCGTGATCGCAGGTTGGGTTGGAGGTGAGATCGGGTTCGACCTCAACTCGGTCAACCTATTCTTTCTCGCGCTGGCTCTCGCGGCGCACGCGTCGGTTCGGGGTTTTCTCGACGCCGTGTCCGATGGCGCACGCGGCGCAGGCGCGATCATCATTCAGTTTCCGCTCTACTTCGGGATTCTCGGCGTGATGCAGGCAAGCGGCATGATCGAGCGCCTGTCTGGGGTCATGACGGAGATCGCGACGCCTGCCACGTTCCCGGTGCTCACGTTTCTGAGCGCAGGGGTCGTGAATTTTTTCGTGCCCTCGGGGGGCGGGCAGTGGGCACTCCAAAGCGACGTGTTGCTCAGCAGCGCGGAGGCTCTGCAACGGAGCCCGGGGCTCACCGTGATGGCGTTCTCGTACGGCGACGAGTGGACGAATCTGTTGCAACCGTTCTGGGCACTTCCACTACTTGCGATCACCGGGCTAGAGGCGCGTCAAATCGCCGGGTACACGGCCGTCTTGGCGATCGCGATGGGCGTCTTCGTCACGACCGTGCTGTGGGCTTTCGGGTAGAGCCCGGTCGCCATTCGTGAGATACGCTCTAGAGCCCAGGCGCGACGTGGTAGCTGGCCTCGGTCTTTTCGGCGATCTCGTCGAGGCGCACGCCCTCTGCGATCTCGACGAGCGTCATGCCGCCTTCGCCTGCCTTGTCGATCTCGAACACGCCGAGATCGGTGATCACCAAGTCGACGACCTGCGTGCCAGTCAATGGAAGCGAGCACGCCTTCAACAGCTTGGGCTTCCCCTTGGCAGTATGCTCCATCACCACGACGACCCGCTTCACGCCGGCCACGAGGTCCATCGCGCCGCCCATCCCTTTGACCATCTTGCCGGGGATCATCCAATTGGCGAGGTCGCCGTTCTCGGCCACCTGCATTGCGCCGAGAATCGACAGATTGATGTGGCCCCCGCGAATCATCGCGAACGAGTCCGCGCTCGAGAAGAAGCTCGTGCTCGGGAGCGCCGTGACCGTCTGCTTGCCCGCGTTGATCAAATCGGCGTCCTCGTCGCCTTCGGTTGGGAACGGGCCCATCCCGAGCATCCCGTTTTCGCTTTGGAGCTGTACGCTCATCCCCTTGGGGATGTAGTTCGCGACCAGGGTCGGAATGCCAATTCCGAGGTTCACGTAGAACCCGTCGCGTAGCTCTTGGGCGGCGCGCTCTGCAAGTTGATCTCGAGTCCAGGCCATGGTCGTTCCTCAGGGACGCGGACGCGTGGTCCGTTGCTCGATGTGTTTCGAGGGGCTGTCGAAGTGAATGATGCGGTCGACGTAGATGCCTGGGGTCATGATGTGGTCCGGGTCGAGTTCGCCGGGCTGCACGAGATGCTCGACTTCGACCACGGTCGCTCTTGCCGCGGTGGCCATCATCGGATTGAAGTTGCGCGCGGTCTTTCGGAAGATGAGATTACCTTCGGTGTCTCCCTGGTAGGCGTGCACGATCGCGACGTCGGCAACCAGGCTGCGTTCCATCACGTACGTGTCGCCGTCGAACTCGCGCGTTTCTTTGCCTTCGGCGACTGGGGTTCCGACGCCGGTCTTGGTGTAGAACGCGGGGACCCCAGCGCCACCCGCGCGGATGCGTTCGGCGAGCGTGCCTTGCGGGTTGAATTCGACGGTGAGGTCGCCATCGAGAAACTGCTGCGCGAAGAGTTTGTTCTCGCCGACGTACGACGAAACCATCTTGTCGACCTGCTTGCTCTCGAGCAGAAGCCCAAGACCGATGCCGTCGACCCCCGCGTTGTTCGAGATGACGGTGAGGTGCTTCACGCCAGCGGTGGCGACCGCTCCGATGAGGGCCTCGGGAATGCCGCAGAGGCCGAACCCGCCCGACATCATCGTCATGCCGTCGAAGAGCAAGCCCTCGAGTGCGGCTTCGGCGTTTGGGTAGACCTTGTTAGCCATGAGCGTGTGTACCTCTGCGCACGAGTGATGCCAACCCTAGTTGAGCCCGAGCATCGTGCGTGCCTCTTCGGGAGAGGCCACCTCTCGGCCCGCGTTCTTCGCACACTGCGCGAGTGCTTCAATCAGTGGCCCGTTGCCGCTCGCTTTGTCGCCGTTGGGCAGATAGAACGTGTCTTCGAGGCCTGTGCGTAGCATTCCGCCGAGGTCGGCCGCCTTTTGGTGGGTTTCCCAGATTTCCTGCCGGCCGATCAGGGTGGCCTGCCAGTGAGCGTCTCCTTCTTTGTACTTCATCAGAAGCTCGAGAAGCTCGGGATCGCATGGCATGCCCGATGCGACACCCATCACGAAGTTGTAGTGCAACTCTTTGGTCATCCCCGCCTTGAGGTACAAACCGACCGAGCGGACGATGCCGACGTCGAAGCATTCCATCTCAGGAATCGTGTGGGTTTCTGTCATCGCGTCGATCATGCGTTGCACCTTGTCGACGCTGTTGAGGAACACCAACGGGGGCCACGCCCAGTTGCCGTCGCGACGGAGCTTGAGGTAGTTGAGGCTTCCCGCGTTGCAGGCGGCGATCTCGGGCTTGATGCGATTCAAGCATGCCACAGGCCCGGAGATGTCATCGTCCATCACGCCCGTGGTTTGGTTGATGATGACGCCAGGACAAGCTTCGCGAATCGCGTCGCTCGCGGCGGCGGCCACGTCTGGATCCCACGTCGGGAGATGCCCCATGCCTTTGGTTTGCTGTCGAAAGTGGACGTGCATGACGGTCGCGCCTGCGTTGTAGGCATCGCGTGCGGACAAGGCGAGCTCTTCTGGTGTGACGGGGACGGGATGCTGCTCGGGGTTGGTCAAGACGCCCGTGACGGCGCACGTGAGGATCGCTTTTTCCATGGGAGGCGTTGTAGCGGGCTTGACGTTAACGTCAAGTAGATATTGCTGAGTAATGCGAACTACGCTATGGTCAATATCAATGGTGCTCGAGTCGAACGAATCTGCCCGAAAAGGCCGGGCCAAAGCACTCGTCGACGCGCACGGCGACGATGAAACGCCTGATTTCTTCTCGATCTCCGATCTGGCTGACGAGTTTGGGGTCACGCACCGAGCGATTCGATTCTACGAGTCGAAGGGGCTGCTTTCCCCCAAACGGCTCAATGGGGCACGCATCTATTCACGCCGCGACCGGGCCCGCTTGCACATCATCGTCCGGGCGAAAGGGCTCGGCTCGTCTCTCGAAGAGATTCGGAAGTATCTCGAGCTCTATGGCCGCCAAGGGGAGGGGCGCATCAAGCAGCTCGAGCTGACGGTGTCGCGAAGTGAAGATTTGATCTCCGAGCTCGAGACCAAGAAGCAACTCATCGATGAGAAGATCCAAGAGCTTCGTTTGATCAACCGCGTGTGCCGTCAGAAGATCGCCAAGAAGAAGCGCGCCTGACGGGAGTACGAAGCACCCCGCACTCGTGGTACCGTCGCGGCTCTCATGGCCAAGCCGCGCCATCACATCGCCTTGGTGCCAGGGCTATTCGGTTTCGCGAAGCTCGGCGGCTTCGACTACTTCATGCATGTCGAGGAGGCCCTCGAGACGCGATTCGCGGAGGCAGGTTTCGAATGCGACTTCGCCTTGGTCTCGTCGCCTCCGACGGGATCGATCGTGCGCCGTGCCGAAGTGCTTCTAGACACCGTCGAGCTTGCCTGGAGCGATAGCGACGGCCCGATTCACTTGATCGGTCACTCCACCGGTGGTCTCGACGTTCGATTGTTTGCCTCCCCGACGACGCGACCGTTGACTCCGGAGTGGTTTGGGCGTGTTCGCACGGCCGTCACGATCAGCACTCCGCACTACGGGACACCACTCGCCCACGACCTCGCGACGCTCCCGGGGAGGCGACTGCTGCTCGCGCTTTGGGTGCTCACATTTCGGACGCTTCGCGCCGGAGGGTATCCCCGGGCGGGGCTGGCGCCGTTGCTCGCCGCGCTTGGGAAAGTCGACGACGTCTTCGGGCTCGACATCAAGATCCTCGACCGCATCACCGATCAACTGCTCGGGGAGAACGATACCCGTCCCCAGGAGGTGCGCGACTGGTTCGACCGCATCCGGGCCGACCGGGGTGCGATCATTCAGCTGACCCCCGAGGCGATGGACATCTTCAACGCCGGGGTCGAAGACAACCCGCGGGTGCGATATGGCTCGGTCGTCACGCGGATGCCGCCGCCCGGGCCGATCAAGGTGGCAGCGAGTGTGCTGACACCGGCCGGGGCGCTTTCGGTCGCGCTGTTTACCACCCTGTACCTGGGTGCGAGTAACGCGTCTAAGGTGTACCCGAGCCCACGTCCCGGGCCCGAGATCGAAGCGTACCTCGAGCAGAGCATCGGAGGGCCCATCGAACAGTCATTCAACGATGGCCTGGTGCCGACGCTGAGTCAGGTCTGGGGAGAAGTCGTATGGGCGGGCACAGCCGACCATCTCGACATTCTTGGGCACTTCAAAGGGCAGCGCGGCTCCGGCCACACGGATTGGCAAGTGAGCGGCGCCGGTTTCGACGAAGCCGGATTCGACGATGCGATGGACGCCGTCGCCGACTTCCTGCTGCGTGCGAAGCCACGACGGGGTTGAAGCCCGCGACGGCCGAAAGCTTCGAGGGACCGCCGGACACCCTCGGAGTCGACTGGGCGGTCACGTCTCGTCGCGGTCGGGGTCGCGCATGAGCGACTGCATCGATCGAAGCAGCTCGTCGGGCGTGTTGTATTGCACATGCGCCCGCGACCTCTCCGACTGTCCGCTGAGCCTTGGCCAAAGGACGATGCGGACTTCGTCGGGCAGTACGTTGTGTAGATACTCGAGCGCCGTCCCGCGAAGGTTGTCATCGTCGCTCGACAGTGCACGCAAGGACAAGACGATGGCTTCATGATCGAGGGCCAGACTCAGAAGCGTGAACACGTGCTGCAAGTTGCGATCGGCTCGTTTGGTGGACTCTCCGTCAGTCTCCCCTTCGACATCGACCTGGATCGGCTCGGGCCCTGGCGGCGTTCTCGACGAAGTTGGGTCGGCGTGCAGCTCTCGCAACACGATCGCCAGCAACCTGGCTTCCGGGATGTCGACCGGGGTCTCGCTGCGCCGAAGGTCTCCGAGCTCGCGTCCGGAGCGATAGCGTACTTCGAAGTCGTCGTCGTCGAGGGCGTCGATCAGTCCGAGCACGGCGCGTGGTGTGCGTTGCTTGCGGAGAAGTCGGGGCAGCCGTCTCCGAACGATGAGCGGTGTGTCATCCGATAACAGCGCGTCGACGAGCTGGCCGGTGATCCTGTCGCCCATGAGCTCGAGGGCGTTGTGCGCAGGGCGCGCGTAGAGGTCGTCTCCAAGATGGACGATCGCGTGTGAGGCGAGTTCGGGTCGAAGTGTCGGGTCGATGAGCACACTCAGGATCCGCGTGGGGTCCGTGGAGAGGAGGGCGTTCGCCTGCTCGGCCAACACTGCGCGGCGTGCAGCTTCGTCGGTAGCGTCTTGGCGCTGCCGGTGATCCCGGATACTCTCGAGCAAGTCGCGGCGATTCATGGCGGCCGCGCTCTGCGCGAGCGTGTACATTGTCGTCGCGTCGACCACGTCTTCGGTCTGCAGCACCAGTGAGCCATCGCGAAGGCTCTTGGCGAGCGCTTCGATGTAGCCCTGATGGAGTCGGCTCACCATCCAGACGCCGAGCAGGGCGGCAACGACGCCGAGTACGAGTACCCAGGTCGTCGCATGGCGGAGGTCCGGCACGGCGACGATTCCGATGATGACCACGCTTCCGAGGCCGTAGCCGATGCGATTGCTCGCGATGTCGATCACCGCCTTTGTGGCTCGCTTCTTGTGCGGCGGAACCGGGGTGTAGAGGAGCTCGTAGCCGGATCGGAAGAGAGAACTCGACACGACGGTCTGTGCACCACGGGCGAGCGCGACCGTGAAGATCTGGGTCGCCAGGGCCCCGAGCCCGGCGAAAAACGCGACGGATAGGGGCAGTACCGCCATGGTCCCCCCAAGGCCCACGCGTGCGAGGAGCGGCTTGGCGAGGCCCGCCTGGACCAGAAACGTCACGAGGGCGGTCGTCGTGTAGAACAACGTGAAGAAGGACAAGAGCGCCGCTTCGTCGGGGAATCGGAGGGCGGCCTCGGCCTTCATTGCGTAGTCGACGAACACACCGGCTGTGCCGAGAAGGAGAACCGTGATGGCGATGTTGCGGAGATAGCGATCCTTGACGACCGCTTCGACACCCGACTCCGTGCCGCGATCTCTAGAGGCATCGGACTGAGTCGACTTACCGATGCTCCAAGCGCCGAGAGCCACGACGAGGGCGACTCCGCCGAGTGCGTAGAGGACCGTCGACAGCTCGAGCACTTGCGCGAGCCCCAACGCGAGCCCACCGCCAAGCACGCCTCCAAGTGCGCCGCCGGTCCCTACATGAGCAACGACCGTCTTCGCGTACATTGGATCGAACCGCTCGTTGATGACTGACGAGAACGCGCTGATCACCAGTGCACCGAGGACACTGACGTGCAGATAGAGGAGGACCGCCGTGACTCGTGGGGCGTGAGCGATCAAGGCGCCTTCGAGGACGAACACCACCCCACTGACGACTGCCAAGGTAGCCGCGGTCGCGCGGGGGCCTTGCCGCCGCATCCAAAGCCCCACCCCGACCGCTGCGAGAAGTGACAGCCCGGCGGCAGCCAACATGACGCGTGGCAGGTACACCGCGTCAAACTCGGTCAGGAACACCGTGTCCCGCACCGCGCGCGACGCCACCAACTGCCCAACCATCGGGATCGCGGTCAACACCGCCATCGAGCCCGACCGCTCCCGCGCCCGCTCCATAACCCAACCATACCCGCCCACAGCCCATAAAAGGGGACAGTCCCCTTTTCCCAAGGGTTAATTCCGCGCCCGTCTTAACCCCTCGTTAAAGGGGACTGTCCCCTTTTTTGTTTTTCCTCTTTTCTAGAACAGGTCGACGCCTAGGCCGAAGAGGACGGAGATGACGATGAATGGGGGCGTCATGCCGATGACAGCGGCGAGCATGTAGTCGCGGAAGCTCACGCCGGACATGGCCAGTGTGTAGTTCACGGGCGGGATCGCCCAGAGGAACAGTCGAATGACGATCATCGAACGCACCGGCTCTTGCTCGAGCCGATCGAGCCATCGCTTGAGGAAGGGATGTTGAATCTGCTTGAGCGGCTGACCGCCGATCGTCCGCACGATCACGAAGGAGAGCCCGACGGAGATCGTCGCCGCGATGATGGAGGCGACCGAGCCCCAAAGCGGGCCGTATGCGAGTCCCGCCACGGCAACGAATACGAACCCCGGAATGTAGAGGAGCTGACCGACGGCGAACGTCGCGAGAAACACGAAGAAGCCAGCCACACCGGCCTCGCGCATCGATTGCCGAATCCCGTCGACCGTGAGTTGATCGGTAAAGCCCGTCGCCCGCCCAATGGTGTACGCCCCGACGAGAAACAGGGCGAGAAGCAGGAGGCGGACCCAGGTGCGGTTCACGGGCCGAAGTAACGCACAGTCGTCCCCGGAACACCAGGGGTCGCCACCGCCCTACTGCGGCAGCAACTCGTCGATTGGGTTTCGAGTCACCCGGTTCGACCCGTCGAGCGAATTGATGTCGATGCGGCTCAGATCGACCCGCGGCGAGAACAAGACCTCGTGGAACGAATCGACCGCCCGCTGGACGTAACTCCGCCCTGTCTCGTCTTCTTCGAAGTCGGACGCGCTGCATCCCCACGAGGTGCCGGTGCGACCGAATAAGCACGCCTGCCCGCCGTTGACCTGCACGCGCATCCCCTCGTCGTTTGATCTGAACCGTGGGCTTCTCCCAAGCGCGGTAGCGATATCGCGATCCACTTCGGCGTCCGAGTGCTCGACGACAACGGGGATCGCCCATCCAAGACGTCGAAAGAGCCCAGGGTCGGCATTGAGCACTTCCTCGTAGATCGCGGTCGTCTGTCGTTCGTCCGATAGCGAACTCGCCATGATGGCCCGAACACGCTCGGCAAGGAGGGCGTCTCCGGGCTGCAACCCATCGAGGGCCTGCTCCGCGTGTCGGATCGCCTCTTCATAGTGGCCCTGCGCCCACGCGACCTCGGCAACGACGGCTTCGTAGTAGGCGTCGGACCCGGGCCTCGAGTCCTCGAGGCGAGCCTGCTCGACCGCGGCGCGCACAACGCCAGGGCCAAGCACTTCCACCAGGTCACCCATAAGCCAAGGTGCCATCACCGCACTCCGCGCGGTGCCGATCGCGAATGTTCCGACCAAGCGTTGCTCATCGTTCAAGAACCTGGCGGCCAGTCGTCCACTCATCCAGGCCTCGAATCGCAACCAAGTGGCCTTGGCGTGGGCCCACCAACGCCCATAGAAGGGCTCGGCACTGGCCTGCTCTACGGTGATCTCCGCGAGCATCGTGCGTGCCTGCCGATCCAGGAGGGCCACGATGCTACGGTCTTGTTCCGGGTCGCGGCTGTTGTGGGCACGGCGATCAGGAAATACGAGGGCCTTGTCCGTGATGCGTACCGCCTCGTCGGGCCGCCCCATGAGCACCAGGAACGCGGCCAACGAGCGACGCGCTTCGTTTCGGTCCGAATCACGCACATGCGCCGGTCGCGCTGCGCGATGATGTGGCACTTCGCGGAGCGCGGAAAGCGCCTCCGCGAACCTCCCCGCACGCATGTACAAGTCCGACAACTCGAGCCAAGGATTTCCATACCAGGAAAGGCCACTGGTGGTTGCCTCCATCAGGAGCCGCTCTGCCTCGTCGAACCGAAACACCGACCTCGCCGCCTCGGCGAAGTTGCCGAGATCGACCGCCGACGCACTTCCAAAGTTCTCCCGCGCGAACTGCACCGCCTCACGACAGGTTTCGTAACTCGTCGCGTCGTCTCCAGCCTCGAATTCGATCGCACACAACGCGTTGCGCGCCCGCTCGATCTGAAACGGGTCTCCCGTCGCGAGGCCATCTTCTGCGGCAAGGCGCGCCTCGTCGAAGGCTCGCTTCTTCATCAATGGCCACGCAAGCTCCGCCTTCATCTGAGGCGTATAGAGAGAGTTGAACCGCGACATGAGCACGAGCTGCTCGTCGTAGTGTTCGAGGCTACCGTGTGTAAACTGCAGTGCAGTCAGGATTCGGGCGTGCCACCGCCAAGGCTGGCTTCCGGTGGGTGTTTCTCCGTATTCAGCCTCGAACCATTCGAGCGCCTTCATTTCGTGGAACAGCGCCATGGGGAAATTGGCTTCGCCAAAGTGGTGCGCTTGCGCCAGCACCAGATGTGCCACGAACGACGAGGGATGCTCCACCAAGTACTTCTCGGCCTCCTCGCGTGCCTTCACGTACCGTTGCCTTTCAACCAGATCCCATAGAACTGCCTCCTCTGCGGACGTCTCTTCGCCCTCGAGAAGGAGAGGATCCGTCATCTCGTCGGCATGCGCGACGGACGGCGGCACGGCCGCACCGACGAGGCCTGCCGAAACGACGACTACAAGGAAGATCCCAAGAGACAGTCGCACTGAGGTCACCCGCGGCGCAAGCTCGCCCTTGCGAGCTTCTCGATCTGCACCGATGCGGATTCGTGGATCAACGCGTCGATGTCTTCGACACCCGGCGCACACTCGAGTCGGTGCTTGAAGACGAACGGGGCAAGTGCCTCGATGTCCTCCGGTGACACGAAGTCGCGGCCGCCGATCACCGCACGGGCTTGCAACGCTGGCAACATCAGCACCAGAGAACGGGTGGAAGCGCCCTGCAACACACGTGGGTCTGCTCGAAGGAGCCGAGCTAAATCGACCAACGCTTCCTTGATCACCGGCGCGACGAAGACTCCCGTCCGTGTCACCGCGCGCGCGCCTAGAAGCTCTTCTCGCCCCACCCCGGGAAAGTCGTCCGCAAGCTCTAGACTCGGGCGTGGGTATTGATCGAGGACTTCGAGCTCCGACGCGCGATCGATGTGCGCCATCTCGATCTTGAACAGGAAACGATCGAGCTGCGGAGTCGGTAGCGGGTACGTCCCGGCAAGATCGAGAGGATTCTGCGTCGCGATCACGAAGAACAAGTCGTCCAGTGGATACGAGGCGTTGTCGACCGTGACCTGCTTCTCGGCCATCGCCTCGAGCATCGCCGCCTGAACCTTCGGGGACGTCCGGTTGATTTCGTCAGCCAACACGATATGCGCGAACACCGGACCGCGACGAAACGAAAACCGACTCGTCTCCACGTCGAAGATGTTGGTGCCGGTGATGTCGCTTGGCAGGAGATCCGGAGTGAATTGGATTCGGCGGAACGAGGCGATCTCCTTTGGATTCGCCGCGCCCGTAAGCGCGCCGCCAAGCGCGCGCGCCAGCGTCGTCTTGCCCGACCCGGGGTAGTCCTCGAGCAGGACATGGCCGTCAGACAACAGCGCGATCAACATGAGCTCAACGACGTCGTCTCGGCCCCGGATGGCGGCCCGCAGGCGTGATCCGAGGCGCGCGGCAACCTCTTGCGCCCCTTTGAGGGCGTCTAGTGCGGGGGATGAAATGGCTTCCTGCTGCATCTACGCTCCGGGCTCCTTAGAGAATGGCATCATTTCGACCGTAACCAAGACCAAGGCGTGGCCGCTCCCAAAAACCGCTTCCAAGCGGGAAAAAGCGCGCGGATCTGACCGCGCACCGCAGCGGCATCCTGCACGACCATCGCCCCATCGGTCGGGGTAGGCCCGAACGCGGACGCGACATGTGCACGGGTAAGACTCTGAAACGCCGGGACTTCACCTCGGACACGCTCGGCGAACGACTCTCGTGACTCGCCTGGATCGCGGAGGATCGCGAGTTCTCCCATCCGGTCGAGCTCGGCCCGGTAGGCGACACGCGGAAGTGTCGCGACAGGAGCGAAGCGTGGCGCTAGCCGCCTCCAACCTTTGATCGCGTAGAGGAAGAAGAGCGTCACCAACAACAGGATCAGGGCCCAGGTGGCGACGGCGAGAGTGGCTCCGCGTGCGAGCTCCTGGAGCTTCGGAAGATCGGTCGCCGAGATCGGGATCGGCGACGCACCCCTCGCCAACTCGCCGAGCAGCCGTTGAAGGTCCGGATCCATCGGTGCTTCCGGAGGATCGAGCGCGCGCTGCGGATAGACGTCGAGCACGACCCACCCGAAGTCTTCCACGTAGATCTCCGGCCAGGCATGCGAGGCGGCGCCCGACAACAAAAGCGAAGAGCCTCCCTGCCGCGCCGACTCGCTTACCGCATACCCGGTCGCCACCCGAGCGGGCACGCCGAGACTCCGCATGAGGTACGTAGCCGCGTGGGCGAAGTGAACACAGTAGCCAGTGAGATCACCAAAGAGGAAGCTCGCAGTCGGGTCGTCCGCGCCTCCGTGTTGGTTCTCGAGGCTGTAAATTCCTTCGCGACTCAACCAGGACGCCACCGAAAATGCCCTGGCGATTTGGTTGTCGGAAATCCCATCGGGAAGCGCCGCGCTGATCTCTTTGGCGAGGTCCTCGTAGCGCGGGTCTTTCGGGGCCTCGGTGTAGTGATCCCAAAGGTCGTCCGGCCAGTCGCGAGACCCGAGACGACTCGACAGCATGGCGTCGTAGTCGGACGTCAGGACACCAGAGGTCGCGCGATACACGCGGCGAAACCGGTTGGGGTGCGGGTTCTGCATGGGTTCCACTTCGAGCGGCGCTTCGAGCGCGAAAGGCTGGGTATGATCAGCCATGAGCGCGATGGTCGTCTCGAGCAGCCCTCGGTTTTGATTCGTTGCCGGGGCGCCTTCGATCTCGGTGGCGCGCGTCGGAAAGTTTTGGATTAGGTCTCGGTCGACATCGAGTCGGCCTGACGTCACGAGTTTGCGGCCATTGTACTGGCTAAACGCGCCCTGTCGGAAATAGTAGACACCACTCGGCGGCGAATAATCATCGTGGAATAGAACGACCGCGACCGGCACGCGCGCTCCGCCATCGTTGTACTTGTTGCGAAACTCGAGTTCGCCGTTGGTCGGACCCTGACGCTCCTTTGGCTCACCCTTGTCTCCCTTGGTCCCCTCGCCCTCTTCAGGGCGTAGCCCGAGGCCACCGCCGTCCGGCGGCGTGGGCGGCATGCCAATCGTCGGTGTCGCGATGACGACGAGCGCGAGCAATACGCCGACGATCCCCAGGTTGACGAGCGCGCGACCGAAACGTCGTTCGCGGAGCAAGAGCAGCAGACCGAAGACCGTCGCGACCCCACCCGTCAAGAGGAACAACCAGGTGGGGTCCCAACCGAGCGCGATGATCCAGTCGGCGAGATAGAATGGTCGATTGATCGCGCCGTTTCGGTGGGGGATGAAGAGTTGTGCGAACGCCACCGCAACGAGGAGAAGCTCGAGCACCGAGTAGAGCGGACGCCGACGAGACCAAGCGCGGAGGGCGGCGCTGACGCTTCCTGCACAGAGTAGCGCAGTGAGAACGCTCGCAGCACGCAGCGCGCCGAGAGGCCCAAGCACGGACGCCAAGAGGGACCCACCCGTCAGGCTCCACCTCAGGCCAGCGACCGCAAGAAGGGCCGCGACCAACGTGGCGAAGACCGCAGAAGGACGAAGACGGGTATTCGCCACGCTTGCCCCAACGACGCAACCGATTGCGCCGCCAAAGAACGCAGCGACCGACGCCCCGGGAGGTGCGAGGGTCGCCACGAGCACCGCCCAGGCAATTCCGTGAATGACCGCGCGACCGCCCTCGGCCAGAACGGATGAGAGCATCGACCCTCTGGACGGGCGCGTGTCGGTCATGCTGCCCTCTGGTTCCAGCTCGTGACACGGGTCGCATCCCCAAGGACCCGACCGGTCGAGCGTTCGACAATCACCACTTCGCAACGAAGCTTGCCGAGCGCGCGCCCGATGGATTCGAGCTCAGCGCGCGTGACCCCGTTGGACGGGACGGGCGACAGGAACCATCGGCGCCAAGGCTTCGGCGACGCACTCTGATCGACAGCGTCGATCGCGATGACGACCCGGATGCGTCCCACGCGACGACGCGCAAGCGCCGCCAGTTCGTGAATCCACGGCCCCGTCGAAGGCGGGGCGAACACCACCAGTGCCGCGGGACCCTGTCGATCGACTTCGGTCAGGAACGATCGCAACCCCGACCCGCTTCCGCCGGAGCCCGCGGACTGCATGACCTTGTGGATGGCCTCTTGGTGATCGGATGTGGGCGCGGGCGCGCCGTCCGCGCCGAACTGCCAATCGGTGCCAAGTGCGTCCGCTTCGATCGCAGCCCGCGCGGCAGCTGCCGCGGGTTCGTCGTTCTCGCCCGAAACGAGATACGCAACCGTCCGGCGTGCGCGACTCAGGGAACGCTCTGGGACACGGACCATGAGCTTTCGCGTTCGCCCGAACGCCTTCCAATGAATGAACCGGGCCGGGTCACCAGCGATATAGCGCCGGGTCTCGACACGGTCGCCGTCGTCGAGCCCCATCGGATGCGGATACTCGTCTCCACCAGTCAGAGAAGTGAGCACGGGTAGGCGACGCATGCCGCCGATGTGGGGAAGCACTTCGATCGCGATGAGCTGCGGGAGCCTAAACGCAACTCGCGCCAGCCCGAACGCATCCTCGACAATCAGTCGACGCGTGACGGACTCATAGATTCCTCGTTCATGGAGTCGGACGTGTTCGCGCAGTTGGCTCCGGGCGGCGACGCTGGCGACATCGACCCGAGACGGCTCGGTCCATTCCCAGCGGAGCCGTACCAATGGAAACCACCGTAGCGAAGGCATCGTAAAGCCAGTTGGCATGCTTCGTCCCGTCTCGAATCGAGTCATGGACCACGGTTGCATCACGCCCCGGTGTCGGAGCCAGAGCCAGAGCGCCACCACCACCACGGTCAGAGTCGACAGCGTGAGCAATCCGGCTCCTCCGTACCCGAGCACGAGCAGGACCAGGTCGAGCTTTCCATAGCCAAAGCTCACGACCGCAATCCCGGCCACGAGGGACAACGCCATCCCGAGCGCCGTGATCGGCCAGACGTCCACCCACCGACGTAGCGTGGTCCGGTTGGGAAGGAAGCTCATGGGTGGGAATCGTGCCATGCAAGTTCAGAGGCTCAAACACCGAACGAGAGGGTGGTATTTCTCCACGCTGCAAGAACCTCCGCCAGAGCCCACACTGCTGTCTTGACAAGCCTAAAGCCACGGCTACCATCGGCCAGCCCTACTGAAAACGAGGCAAATCACACGCGAGGGAGCGTATGAGCGATGTGATGATCGAGGCGCACGGGCTGACCAAACACTACGGTTCCGTCACGGCACTCGAGAACGCGACATTCCGAGTCAACCGAGGCGAAGTCGTGGGTTTTCTGGGCCCAAACGGCGCCGGCAAGACCACCACGATGAAGGTGCTGACCTGTTTCGTCGCCCCATCGGACGGGACGGCGAAGGTGGCGGGTGCGGACATCTTCGACGATCCCATCGCTGTCCGCCAAGCGATCGGGTACCTGCCGGAGAACACCCCTCTCTATAGCGAGATGCTCGTTCTCGAGTATCTCGAGTACATCGCACGACTGCGCGGCCTCCGCGGGGCGCAGGTCGGCGCGAGAATCCGGGCTGTGGCCTCCGAGACCAGTATCGGCGACGTGGTTGGAAAGGCCATCGGGGAGCTATCGAAGGGCTTTCGACAGCGCGTCGGCCTGGCCCAAGCGCTGATCCACGAACCGCCGGTCCTGATTCTCGACGAGCCGATGAGCGGCCTCGACCCCAACCAGGCATCCGAGATTCGGGAGCTGATCCGCGAGATCGGCAAAGAGCGAACGGTGATCCTTTCGACACACAACCTCGCGGAGGTTCAGGTGACCTGCGGGCGCGTCTTGATCGTCTCTCGGGGCCGGATTGTCGCCGACGACACCCCAGAAGAGCTCGCCGCCCGCGCAGGAAAGCCTCGCTTCCTCGCCACGGTCCAAACCGGGAGCCGTCCTGCGAACGAGTTGGAGCAGGCGCTCGCTTCGATTCCGGGCGCCGAGAGCGCTCGCGAGCACGCCAGCACCTCGGACGAAATCACCTTCGAAGTCATCTCGAAGAGCAACGAGGATCTTCGTGCGGAGATCTTTCGCGCAGCGGTCGCGGCCGACCTGGTATTGGTTGGGCTCGAGCAACGCGGAGAGAATCTCGAAGACATCTTCCGTCAGCTAACCACCCCCGCGCACCGCGAGGACCCGTCGTGAAACACATCTTGACCATCGGCGGTCGCCAGTTCCGGAGCTACTTCAACGGCCCCGTGGCGTACATCGTCATTTGCATCGTACTTCTCACTCTCGGTTTCTTCTTCTGGAAGATGTTCTTTCTCTTCGGCCGAGCGAGCGCCCGTGAGATGTTCCGATGGCTGGGCTTGATCTCGGTCTTCGCGTTGCCAGCCCTGACGATGGGTCTGCTCGCGGAGGAGAAGCGCACCGGCACGATCGAGCTTTTGATCACGATGCCGGTCACCGAAGCGCAAGTGATCATCGGGAAGTTCTTGGGCGTGTTCGGCCTCTATGCAGTCCTTCTCGCCCTCACGATTTTCTATCCCGTCAGCGTTTCTACCCTCGGCGACCTCGACTGGGGCCCGGTCCTTGGTGGCTACGTCGGACTCTTGCTCCAGGGAGGCGCGATTCTCGCGATCGGCCTCATGGCGTCGAGCTGGACGGACAATCAACTCATTGCGCTATTTGTCGCGCTCACGATCTCGGTGTTCTTCTGGATGATCGACAAATTCCTTCCCCTCCTGCCGAGCGGTGCCGCATCCGCGCTCGAGTGGCTCTCGTTCGACCATCACTTCCAAAGCATGACGCGCGGCGTAGTCGACCTGAGGGACGTACTGTTTTTCGGCTCGGTCATCGTCTTTGCGTTGGCGCTTGCGTTTCGTGCCCTCGAAGCACGCCGGTGGAGCTGAGCGATGGCATCCAAAGTTCAAAAACGCGCCGCTAGCGAATCCCTCGTATTCTTGTTCATCATCGGCGCCGTTCTCATCTTGTTGAACGTGCTTGCGGCGTACTTTCCGACTCCCCGGATCGACCTCACCACGAATCGACTGTTCTCGCTGGCAGAGGGCTCCGAACGACTTGCAGGCGGCCTCAACGATCGGCTCGAAGTCACCGCCTACTTCACCGAAAATCTACCCGCTCCCTTCAACGCGACCGAGCGTCAGGTCCGGGATTTGCTTTCAGAGTACGTCGCCGCGTCGAACGGAGACATCGTGGTCACCTTCGTCAATCCGGATACGCCGGAAAAGCAGCAGGCGGCCCGCACAGCTGGTATCCAGCCCGTGGCGCACCAGCGAATCGAGGAAGACCAAGTTGCGGTGGTCGAGGGTTACCGCGGGCTCGTCATGAGCTACCTCGACGCGAAGAAGGTGCTCCCGGTCATTCAAGACACCACCGGCCTCGAGTACACGCTGACCTCTGGGATCAAGGAGCTCGTCGGCGAGAGGAAGCCAGTTGGAATCGTGGCGGGTCACGGCAGCCCTACCATGGAGGCCGGCCTGACCAGTCTCACCGCCGTGCTCCCGCTCTATGACCTTCAGGTTGTCGACGCCTCACAGGAGATTGACGCGAATCTCGCAGCGGTCCTGATCGTCGATCCCACGGAGCCTTTCGGCACCGAACAGCTTCGCCGACTCGACCAGTACGTGATGCGTGGTGGCTCCCTGGGCATTTTCGGAGGTGCGCTCAATATCGAGATCTCTGGCACAACGCCGACCGCACAGTCTGCGAGCACCGAGCTAAGTCGCCTCATCAGTGCGTGGGGAATCCAGCTCGACCAAGGCCTCGTACTGGACGCGCAATGCAGTCGCGCCCCGATGCGCGGCCCACTCGGGCTCCAAGTGCTCGTGCCGTACCCACCGATTCCCATCCTGCAACTCACCGCTGAGCAGCGCGAGCACCCGGTGATGTTTCGTCTCGCGGCGCCGATGCTCCCGTTCGCCGCCCCGCTCGCAATCACTGAGGCTCCGGAAGGCGCCACGATCACCGTCTTGGGCAACTCCTCCGAGGATTCGTGGGTCCAAGACGCTCCGTCCATCTCGCTCGAGCCGCGCGATCCGCGGGAGTGGCAGATGACCTCCGATCTCGGTCCGTTTGCCCTCATGGCAGCCATCGAAGGAAAGCTGCCCTCGGCGTATGGCGCCGCCGTCAGCGAAGAACCGGCCAACCAGATTCAGGCGCCCCCATCATCGACGACGGATGTGCGCGTCTTGGTGAGCGGAACGGGGGCGTTCCTGAAAGACACGTTCATGCCACCTCCTCAGGGCGGCGAGGTGCAAATGAACGCGGCCCTCGCGCTTGCCCTCAACGCGATCGACTGGCTCGCTGCCGACTCCGACCTCATTGCGATTCGCGCCAAGACGGTCGAGGAACCGGCGCTCGACATTCCCGAATCCGTTCTTGCGGCAGAAGACACGGTTCTCGCGGCGGCGCAGGAAGGCGACCAATCCGAGGTCGATGAGGCTCTAGAAGAACGCAAGGCCGCGATGGAATCGTGGGAATCCAAGAAGCTTGCGTACCGTTGGGTGAACACGCTCGGGATTCCCTTCCTGGTTGCGTTGTTCGGGCTCTTACGGTGGCGTCAACGCTCGAATAAGAAGAGAACGCTCAAGCTCTAACCGAGGAGACCCACCGAGATGCAATGGCGAAAGAACCGTGTCGCGATTGGGGCTTTGGTCCTTGCGGCGATGATCGGCCTGACGATCTGGGCGATTGGCAATCGCGATGCACTCCCCGCGGAGTCCGCTATCGAGATCCCGACGATGGAGATCGAGAAGGACGGACTCACCTCACTTGCGATCACGAGGCCCGCAGAGAACGGACACGAAGTCGTCGTCTTAGCCGTAGTCGGTGGCGAGTGGCGCGTGACGGAACCACTCGGTGCGAGCGCCGACGCGAACAACGTGCAGTCGGCACTCAACCGCCTCTCTGGGCTGACGCTCGTCGGAGTCGCCGCAACCAACAGCGAGAACTATCCTCGGCTCGAAGTCGACGACGCGCAGGCGGTGACCGTCGTCGCCACGATGAAAGAGGAGGGCGGCGCTCCCGTCACGATTCGAATCGGAAAGTACGCGAACGGAGTCTCGATGGTTCGAATCGACGACCGTCCTGAGGTCTTCACGGTCAAAGGGTCGCTCCGCTTCCCTTTCGATCGAGACCTCGACAACTGGCGCGACCGGGCGGTGACGCAGATGGTCGCGGCAGACGTCGCGCGCGTCACGTTCGACAGCCCGAAGGGCCGGTTCTCGTTTCGTCGCGAAGATGGGGCGTGGGCGCCCGCAGAGAAGCAAAGGCCGATCAAGGACTTCGACCCCAAACAAGTCGAGGCGCTGGTCTCGACTATCGCCAGTCTGACGGCAACCGGGTTCGCGGCCCCCGATGTGTCCGCAGCCCGCGCCGGCCTAAGCGAGCCCAAGGCTTCCGTCACCCTCGAGGTTGCGAGGCCACAGGAAGAGGCCAAAGACGACCCCCAGCCACCCGAAACCGTGGAGCTCGCGATCGGCGAAGAGACGAACCGAAACTCGGAGTCCTATCTTGGTCGCGCAGGTGATCCCACGATCTTCGTGATATCTCAGCACCTCGCTGACCGGCTCCAACCAGAAGCGTCAGCGTTCGAGAAGCCCCCAGCGCCGGAACCGCAACCTGGCGTGGTCCCACAGGCGAACCCACAAGCGCAAGATCAGCTCCCACCAGAGATCATGCAACAGCTGCAGGAACAGATTCGCCAACAGCAGCTGCAGCAGCAGCGCTGATTCTAGCCGTCTGCGGTCAGCCGAATGCCGGCGACGATGACGGCACCCCAACCCACCAAGAGCATCACCCCACCGAACGGTGTGATCGCGCCGAGCTTGGTCTGGCCGGTTAGCGTCATGGCGTAGAGGCTCCCACTGAACACCACCGTTCCGACCGCGAAGCACCAACCCGCGACAGATCCGGACGTGCCGGCTCCTCGGTGCACCAGCCACGCGGCGAACCCGATCGCAAGGGCGTGGACGAGATTGTAGTGGGCGGCGGTCGCCCACCATTCGAGTCGTCGGGCGCCGTCCGGAAGCGATTCGAAGCGCGCACGCAGCCCATGCGCGCCAAATGCACCGAGCGCGACGGCAATGAACCCCAACGACCCTGACAGGATCACGAACATCCGTGACATCATGACGATGATGGGACAACTTTCGTCACCCGACCAGCCGGCGCGCTAGCCCCCAGCAAACGATCGGGCTACCATGCGGGCCCGACCGGGGTAGCAAGGCAACGACTCGTACATGACCGAAGATTTCGGGGTAAACCAGGGGCTCGTTGAAGAGCAATTCCTGAAATGGGTAGACAACCCGCTTACGGTCGATGAGCCGTGGAGGCGATACTTCGAGGGGTTGGCTCCCACGGATTGGCCTCGCATCACGAGCGCGGGCACGATCATTTCCCCGGTAACCGCCACGGGTGTGCTGAGCCCGGCAGCGCTTCCTACCGATGGCAACGGCAGGGCGCTCGGCGCCGACGATCCCGATGAGTACAGCGTCCGGAATTCGTTGTTCCTTCCTGCGACTGCCGAAGCGTCGTTCACACCGCACATTCCGGAGGCCATCGACACCGACAGTCGCGCATCGTTCCCGCCCTCATCGGAGGTGCTGGCCGCGACCCAGCTTCAGGCACGGTTGTCCGCGTTGATCAATGCGTTTCGTGTTCGCGGGCATCTGTTTGCGCAGCTCGATCCGCTAAGCATGCGCGAAGTTCCCAAGGATGAATTTCTTCTGCAACGTTACGGCCTCGACAACGTGGATCCGGAAACCGTGTTCTCGACCGGTGACTTCGCAGGCCCCGAGACCGACTCGCTCGCATCCATCGTCGCACGGCTGAAAGACACCTACGCACGCACGATCGGCGTCGAGTATACGTTCCTCGAGAGTCGGGAGGCACGCGACTGGTTGCAACAGCGAATGGAGATCACCGGCAACCACATCGACCTCAGCCGGGAAGCCCAGATTCGCATCCTCACCAAGCTCACGGACGCGGAGATTTTCGAGCAGTTCCTGCATACGAAGTACACCGGCGCGAAGCGCTTCTCCCTCGAAGGAGGCGAAAGCGTCATCCCGATGCTCGACATCCTCGTCGAGCATGCAGCAGAGCTCGGCGTCGAAGAGATCGTGATCGGAATGGCTCACCGAGGGCGGCTGAACGTGATGGTCAACATCATGGAGATGAACGTCCGCCAGATCTTCGCAGGCTTTGAAGACGATGACCCGGAGGCCTACGTCGGCCGCGGCGACGTCAAATATCACCTCGGATACTCGCTGGATCGCAAGACCACCAGCGGCAAGAACGTGCACATGACCCTCGCGTTCAACCCGAGCCATCTGGAGTTCGTCAACCCGGTGGTGGAAGGCCGTGTGCGCGCGAAGCAAGACCGGAAGGGCGATCACGAGCGCATCACTGTACTACCCCTGGTCATCCACGGCGACGCCGCGTTCGTCGGTCAAGGCGTCGTCGCCGAGACCCTCAATTTGAGCCGACTTCAGGCATACGCCACGGGCGGTACCGTGCATGTCGTGATCAACAACCAGATCGGTTTCACCACCAACCCCGACGACTCGCGCTCGACAGCGTACTGCACCGACATCACGCGAATGCTTCGGTGCCCGGTGTTTCACGTCAACGGTGAAGACCCGGAAGCGGTCGCCCAGGCGGTCACGCTGGCCACGGAGTATCGCCAGCGTTTTCACGGAGACGTCGTCCTCGACCTCTTCTGCTACCGGAAGTACGGGCACAACGAGGGCGACGAGCCCAGGTTCACGCAACCCCTGATGTACGCAGCAATCGATGAGAAGCGCACAGTTCGTGAAGTGTATGTCGAGCACCTCAAACGCAGCGGCAAAATCACGGACGAAGAGGCCGAGGAGATCAAGGACCGACGGCAACAGGATCTCGAGAATGCACTCGAAGACACCCGCAAGAACGGCAACTACAACCTGATTCCCGCGTCGATGCTCGGTCACTGGACCGAGTACCGAGGAGGGCCAGATTCGACCGTCCCCGACGCTGACACGCGCTTTCCGCGAGCCCAGCTCGACGAGCTGCTCGACGGTCTCACGAGCTACCCTGACTGGTTCACTCCCCACCCGCGAATTCAGCGTTTCGTCCTCGACAAGCAACGCAAAGTCATGGAGACGGGCGAAGGCGTCGACTGGGGTACGGGCGAAAACCTGGCCTTCGGGAGCCTACTGGTTGAGGGGCACCGGTGCCGTCTGACCGGTCAAGACGTTCGGCGCGGAACGTTCAGCCACCGCCACGCGGTCATTTTCGATGAGAAGACCGGCCGTCGGTACACTCGGCTGGGGCATTTCACGGCCGATCAAGCCCATCTCGAGATCTACGACAGCCCTCTGTCGGAGGTTGGCGTCGTCGGTTTCGAATGGGGCTATTCGCTCGACTCCCCCGACGCACTGCTTTGCTGGGAGGCTCAGTTCGGCGACTTCGTCAACGTCGCCCAGGTGATCATCGACCAGTTCATATCCTCTTCCGAAGATAAGTGGCACCGGTTGAGCGGCCTCGTGATGCTCTTGCCTCACGCGTTCGAGGGCCAAGGTCCAGAGCATTCGAGCGCAAGGCTCGAACGCTTCTTGCTCCTCTGCGCGGAAGACAACATGCAGGTGGTGAATCTCACGACGCCCGCACAGCTCTTTCACTGTCTTCGTCGGCAGGTCCTCAGGCCTTGGCGCAAGCCGCTCATCATCATGAGCCCCAAGAGCCTGCTTCGTCACCGGCGCGCGATCAGCACCCTCGACGAACTCGCAAACGGAGAGTTTGAGCGCATCATCGCCGACGAACCGGCGATCCAAGCCGACAAGGTGCGCCGCGTGCTTCTGTGCACGGGCAAGATCTACTACGACCTTCTCGAACGGCGCGAGCGCGACGGGATCACCGACGTCGGCATCATGCGCATGGAGCAGCTCTACCCTCTTCGATCCGCCGAGCTGCAAGAACGCTTGGCACCCTACCCGGACGACGTGGATCTCGTGTGGGTGCAGGAAGAGCCGTGGAACATGGGTGCGTGGTACTTCATGCGCGCGCGCCTGCCCGAAATTCTCGGCAACGACGTGCGGCTTCGCTGCGTCGCGAGACCAGAGAGCGCGAGCCCCGCAACCGGGTCCGGTGCCTCGCACAAATTGGAGCAACAACTGCTGCTCGACGAAGTGTTTGGCTGAGCCGCCCCGGGGGGGCGCACGGGAAGAAAAATGGCCCCGCCTAGGGCGGGGCCAAGGTAGTCGAAACTCCGTTTTCGGATCAGCCGCTGACCGCGATCTTGCGAGGCGTCGGCGCTTCCTTCTTGGGGAGTTTGAGTGCGAGCACGCCACCCTGAAGGTCAGCGCTGATCGCATTGGCGTCGACGGTCTCCGGGAGGGTGAACGACCTCGAGAAACTGCCGTATCGCCGTTCGACCCGGCGGTACGTTCCCTCGGTCTCCTCGTTCGCGGCCTTTCGTTCGCCGCGGATCGTGAGGACGTTCTTCTCGACATCCACCTGCACGTCGTCTGCCGCGAGGCCAGGGACCTCGGCATCGACGAAGAAAGCGCCGTCTTCCTCACGAATGTCTATCGCAACCTTGAACGGTTGCGTCTGAAGCCCCCTGCCACTGAAGAAGTGGTCGTGGAGGCGATTCATCTCTTCAAATGGATCCCAGCGTACGAGCATGATGCACTCCTGCATGAGCCTGGTGAACAGGCCCGGTTGGACGTGGAACGCAGCCACTGCCACCATGGCCCGTGCTACCTTCCGACGTTTCAGCAAACTAAGCATGGATTTCGGGGTGTCAACGGTGTGGCCGCCGCGTTATTGACTGTGTTTTGGGGCGCGATAGGCTCTCGACCATGTCGGTTAGCCATGTCGTGGTGCGGACTGTGCTTCTCGTCGCGGTTTCGTTCGGAACGGGCTGCATCGAGGACGTGCGCTACAACCCGTCCGGCTGCGAGGTACAGGTGCGGGGTCAGTGGTTCGTCAACGGCGAGAACCCCGACGAAACGACCTGCGGCAACATCGCGCTCGTAGAGCTAGCGCTCATCAATGAGGACGAGACTCAGTTCTGGTCTCCACCTGAGTTTCTCCTTCGTTGCGATCCCAGCACGGACTCCAATGCCTCCGTCATCGATGGAGGCGCCTTTCTCGACACAATCTTGGTGACGCGAAACCGCTGTGGCGGCACCGGGCAGATCCTGCTGGATCAGGAAGCGCCGTACAAATACCGCTGGCGCTCTACCACCAGCCAAAATTTTCTAGTCGATTGCTCACCCATCGAATCCCAGCTCATCACAACCACGGACGGGGGCACCCAGCTGATCCTGGATCTCCCCCCGGTCGACTTCTCAACCATGGACGCGGGCGTCGAATGCCCTCCGTCGAGTATGGAATAGGCATCACATCGTGTTTCGATTTCCTCCCCTCACCCCGGTAGTCAAGAAGCTTCTGATCGCCCTGTTCGGAACCTGGATTGCACAGATCCTGTTGCAGAACTGGCTGGAGATCCCCGTCTTCGAATTTCTGGCGCTCAACACGGGGCAACTGGGGCCGCATACCCTTTGGCAACTCGCCACGCATGTCTTCGCGGCACCGACGGGACCTAACTACGTCTTCTCGATGCTGCTAGCGCTCGTCTTCCTGTGGTTGATGCTGGCACCGTTTGAGCAACGGTTCGGGCCGAAGCGCACTATCCAACTGTGCATTGCCGCAGTGCTCGCGTCCGCCACAGCAGGGATCGTAGTCGGACTGTTCCTTTCGACTCCGCAGAAGCTGTTTGGCGCGAACTCCATGTTGCTCGGATCGATCGCGGCTTTCGCATGGTCCTACCGTGGCCAGGGGACGATGAGCTTCTTTGGCGTCATCGACATGAAGCCGGTGCACATCATTTACTTGGTGGTCGCGTTGAGTGCTCTGATGTTCATCACTTCCGGAGACGCGGTGTCATTCTTCGCCGATCTCGGAGCGATCGGCGGTGGGATCGCGTTCATCGAATGGCTCAAGCGACCTCCTGGGAAACGACGTCGCGCGCGCAAGCCGCGAAAGCCCAAGAAGCGGAAGGGCGCACTCGAGGTCGTCGAAGGGGGTCGCCCCGAAGAGCGCCGTTGGCTAAACTAGCCCCCATGCGCGCACGCCTGCTCGTCGCCTCGATTGTACTCTCCATCTTCTGTGTGCCCGGATGTCGAGACGAGTTCGTGTCGAACATCTACGACCCCTGCAGTGACCTCGGCGAGTGCGTGCCGAGTGCAGACCTCTGTGAAGATCTCTCGATCGACCTGGCCGGGCAACCCTACACGGAATCGATCTGCACGGTGTACTGCAGCGACGAGGGGCCCGGATCCCCCGATTGCCCCCTCGCGGCCGTAGGCCGAAACGGAAGCTGCTACCCCGCCGATCTCGTCGGGGGTGCCAACGCCGACCCGGTGTGTTTCGAGCCTTGCGATAGCAACGGCGACTGTCTCTCCGGCTTCCGCTGCTTTGGGGCGGACGAGCTCTGCCCCAATGACCCCAACTGCCCTGTCGTAGACGGCGATCGGATTTGCGTCCCGGGCCCTCGCTGACGGTTTTCAGGTACCCTGCCCCACGCCATGATACCCATCGCCATGGATATGCGATGCGACCCGCGACTCGTCAGCGCGCTGATCGCCCTCGTCGCGTTCGGCTGCACGGGCCGCAAACAGGTGCCGTTTGGGCTCGAAGAGCCAGACGGATCAGTCGAGGTCAGCGCAGAAGACGGAGCCGCCGAGGCGCCCGACGCGGGCCTCCCTGTCGGAGAGCGGTTCGATGGGGGGCAGGTCGAGGTGGCCCTCGATGAACGCACCATGGTCGTGCAGGAGGGATACGCCCTCGCGGCGCTTCGGGTCGACCTCGACGATGACGACGCCTTCGACATGCTCGTCGTCACCACGACCCCGGAGCAAGTGCGCCTCGTCGCCGGTTTTCCGCGAGGCATGACTGTTGAGCCCCGCGCGATCGACACGTTCTTGGTGCCCGCCGACTGCGTCGAGGCGGAGGCAGACCTCCACCAGCTGTCGCCCTCGCTCGTCAGCGCTCGGGTGAGACATCGCTGCGACACCGGTACACGAGAGAACGTCTGGATCTTGTCTGTTGAAGCGCAGCCGCGGGTACGGGAACGCGTGACCATTCTCCCAGGGTCTCATGCGTCAGCACCCCCGATCGCGATCTCCGTTCTCGTGCGCGACGAAGACGGCGATCAATACGACGATGTGGTTGTCGAGACCAAGGTTGGCGAGACCGAGGTTCCTCTGACGTGGCTCAACAGGCCCGGGGGCTTTGCACGCGACACGTCGCAGCCCGAGGCGACTTTCGAGGCTCTCGCGAATGAAGCCGGACAAACGCTCGCCTCGAACGCGCGGGCGGCAGAAGCGGCCGCTCTCGGAGTACTGGAAGCGTTTCGCGCACTTTGTCGAGAGAGCGGGGAGACGCGGATCGGCTTGTCGGGGACGCTCGGTATTCAATGCCAACGATCTCCGGGCGCGGCACGGGCATCGACGATCGCTGCCGTGGCGGCGATCGAACAGGGGCGGTACGTGGATGCCCTCGAACAACAGCGCTGGTGGGCCAGGCCTGCCACGATGCCCAGTCCAGAGGACCGAGCCAAGGTAGCCCGTGCCTGGCAGAAGGCCCGCGCGTCGAGCGCCGCACAATGGGAGCTTGTCACCACGAGCGCAACGGCGGTGCCGCTGTTCTTCACGGACTCGAACACCCTCGTCGTCGGTGGCGCGAACCCTCGCAAGGTACAACTCAGCACTGGATTGCAGACGGCGATCCCGCCAGCCGAGATACTGCCCCCGATTCGAGACCCGAACGGTCGGTTCTTCGTCACCGGCGTCCGTGTCACCTGCGCTGGCTCCGAGGCAGAGATACGACCCGCCCTCGGAAAACAGACCCATCGGGTCACCATCGAGCGCGCGCCTTCCAAAGCGCCTTGCAAGACGCCGATCGATCGGGCGGCCGGCGCAGACGAGTGGTCGGTTCTCGGGTGGGCCCCGCAAGGGCTGGTCGCCGGGATGGGGGACCGCCTGCGCATCGTGCCCTTGAGTGCATCGGGGAAGCCAGCGGGGCAACCCTTCGAGCTCGATCCTGGGCGTCCGTTGCCCGCACCGGTGCGCGGCGCCCGCATCACACCCGACGGGGGACGCTACGTAATTCCCCACCGGGAGGGCCTCATCGTCCGCGACTGGAAAACCGGAGCCACTGGGCTATGGCTCAGGCCAGGCGACTGGGACGGTGTGCCGGGGGAGGTCCGCAGTGTGGCCATCAGCCCAGACGGCAAACGCATCGCTCTACAGAAAGGTAGCGAGATTCGGCTCCTCACCTGGTGAGCCCATAACCCCCGAGTATGGAACGGTCATCGCAAAGTCGAACCGCCCCACACATGCGTAACCGCGTGGTCTTGATGACCGGCATCGCCGGCATCGCGCTCTGCGTTGTCGCATGCTCCGGTCCGCGTGCGCGCCCCTCGGGCCCGTGCATGTCCGACACCGAGTGCCGGGCCGATCGGATTTGTCATGAGGGCCGATGTCGCTTCGTCGAGGAGGTCCTGACTGAGCTCTCGATGCCACCAGCGCTCCCCCCAGGCGGAGACGAGGATGGAGGACGACTCCCCCGAAGTGCCAACGGCTTCATGGGGGATGCCGCACACACCGGTCGGAGCGAGAACCGCGGTCCGTCCCAACTCCCGGCGTCTCAGTGGGTCTACGAAACCGGCGCGCGCGTATTCGCATCTCCGGTGGTCGGCCCAGGGGGCACCGTATTCGTGGGGTCACTAGACGGGCAGTTCGCCGCACTCGAGCCCGACGGAACGCTCGCGTGGCGCTACACGGCAGGCCAAAAGATCTATCCCACGGCGCTCCTCGCAGGGACGTCGGTGATCTTTGGAACCCACCAAGGCGAACTGGTTTCGCTTACGCTGGAGGGACAGCCTCGGTGGAAGCAGCCACTACACGATGTCATTGACGCGTCGGCCACCCTTGGACCAGACGGCCGCGTGTACGTGGCCGCGGGGGGCGTCTTCGCGCTGGATTTACTCGGGCGTGTCCAGTGGCACCGACCTACCGCGGACCATATCCGGACGGCGCCCGCCATCCATCCAGCACAGCTGATCATCATCGGTACCACGGAAGGGACTCTCATCGCGCTGCGACGGGACGGCTCTGTAGCGTGGGAGACCCCAGTGGGTGGCGCGATCGAAGGCGCTGCATCGATCGACGGCGACGGACAGATCTACGTCGGCACCGGGCGTGGGGAGATCCTTCAGGTCGACCCATCCGGCACGATCGTCTGGCGCTTCAAGACGGGCGACGAGGTTCGGGCAACTCCGGCGATCGCCGAAGATGGGACGATCGTCGTCGGATCCTACGACGGAAACGTGTACGCGATCTCGCCTACGGGCGCGCTCCAGTGGAAGGTCGCCACGAGAGGCCGAGTCCGCGCATCGGCTCGCATTGACGCCGACGGTCGAATATACGTCGGCTCCCAAGACAACTTTTTATACTGTATCGATCCGAGCGGTTCGGTTCGTTGGCGCTTCAACGTGGGTCAGGACGTAGACTCAACCGTGGATATCGCGCCCGACGGAACTCTCTACTTCGGATCGGACGATGGCGGGGTACATGCCCTGCGGTAACCAAGAATGAAAAACCAGACGCCAGAAAAAGACAGCATCCTACGTGTCCTTCAAGGCCACGCCCCCCGTGCCATGCACGTGGGAGAATTGTGTGGGCGACTCAAAGTGCCCCGCACCGAACGTGACGCCGTGGTCCGCCAGTTGCTCCTCCTTGCCGAGGACGGGTTGGTCGGCGAGATGCCGGGATCCCGATTTCGAGCCATCTCGAAGCCCAACAATCAAAAGCGTGGTCGCGCGACGGCGAAGAAGAAGGAGACACGGGGCCGCGGGCGACGTGCACAGGAACGCACCGCCGAAGCGGGCGCACCCGGCCCACTACTCGAAGGGAAGCTGACGATGACACGACAAGGCTACGGCTTCGTCAACGTCTACGACGGCAACTCCGATGTATTCATCCCCCCAGACGGCGTCGGGCCGGCACTGCACGGGGACCAGGTCCAGGTACGAGCGAAGCCATCGCCGAAGGGGCGCGACGGTCACATCGTTGGCATCGTCCAACGACGCACGCCGAAAGTCACCGGCACCCTGCACTCGCGGGGCCGCGGTGTCGTATTCGAACCCGACGACGAGCGACTGCGATCGCCGATGAAGATCGTTGGCAAGCTCCCAAAGCGAACGTCCAAAGGAAAGGTCGCACTAGCGGAAATCGTCTCGTTCCCGCAGCAGCGTGAGGACCGACCCGAGGTGAGTATTCTCGAGGTGCTGGGTGCCGAGGGTGTCGCGCGCATCGAAGTCGAGAAGATCAAGATCCGTGACGCCATTCGAGAAGAGTTTCCCGAAGAAGTGCTGCTCGAAGCCACCGCCCTTCCCTCGAGAGTCGAGCGGAGTGTATCGAAGTCGCGCGTCGATCTTCGCGACGTCGATCTCGTCACGATCGACCCAGAGACGGCTCGGGACCACGATGATGCCATTTGGGTGAAACGGGAACGCGACGGCTTCAAGCTCCTCGTCGCAATCGCCGACGTGTCGCACTACGTCACAGAGGGAAGCGCGATGGACCGTGAAGCCATCGCTCGCATGACGAGCATCTACCTGCCCGACCGCGCGATTCCGATGCTGCCGCCGGAACTCTCAACCGACCTCGCCTCTCTGATTCCGAACCGTGACCGCCTTTGCATGGCAGTCGAGATGCATATCGACGCCAAAGGGCAGGTGACGTCACAGCGTATCTTTGAAGGTGTCATGCGCTCCAACGGCAAGCTCACCTACGAAGGTGTCGCTCGTGCCCTCGGGCTCACCACCTCGGGCCCACGTGAAGCGGCGGCAGAGAAGCGTGTGCGAACCCTAGAGATTCTCCTCGACCTCTCTCAGCGCCTACGTCAGCGCAGAACAAAGCGCGGGGCACTCGACTTCGACCTCCCGGAAGCGAAGATCGTGCTCGACGAGGATGGAGAGCCGAAAGCGATCGCCCAGTCTCGAAAAGACCCAGGGATCAGGCAGGCGTACCAGATCGTAGAAGACATGATGTTGGTGACCAACGAAGTCGTCGCAGGGTATCTCAAGAAACGCGAAGCTCCCGGCGTCTTTCGTGCGCACGGCGAGCCGGACTCTGAGCGCGTATCCGCGTTTTGCGAAGTCGCGAAATCTTTTGGCTACGAGCTCGACGAGGAGTCCGCGTCGACGCCGAAGCAACTCAGCAAGTTCCTTCGTCGAATCGATGGCACGGACGAGGCCCCCCTCCTGCGCTATCTCCTTTTGAGAGCGATGCAGCAGGCGATCTACGATACGGACCCAAACATCGGGCACTTCGCGCTGGCAGCCAAGGACTATCTGCACTTCACCTCTCCGATTCGGCGCTATCCAGATCTCCTGGTTCATCGAATCTTGCGAGACTTGATCCGGGATCAGAATCTCGACGCCGCGTTGCTTCGACCGAAACTACAACGCTTCGCCATACGCGCCAGCGAGCTGGAGAGAACTGCCATGGTGGCGGAGCGCGACGTGAAAGACGTCTACCGCACGATCTTCATGCAAGCGCACGTGGGAGAGACCTTCGAAGGCCGAATCGCAGGCTTCGCACCGTACGGGATCTACATCCAAATCGAGGACCCATTCGTCAGCGTCCTGCTTCCGTTCGAGCAACTCGATGATACCTTCGAACCCGACAAACTCGGGATTCGACTCGTGGGCGCGCGCACTTCGAAGATCTTCACCATGAACGACCCAGTCACGGTCCGGGTCGAAGAGGCCAACGTGCAAGATCGCGAGGTCGTAGGGACGCTCCTCAGCCATGCTGCTGCGGAAGCCCCGACGCCCACGCGCCGAAAGACACGACCGCCGCGTGCGACGGCCGCGAAGAAGAAGAATCGACGACCGCGGAAACGAGGCTGACGATCATGGCATCCGCGCCGCTCCGGGTGCCCGAGTTGATTGCGCGCAAGCGCGATGGGGGTGCCCTCGAGGATTCCGAGATCGATGCACTGATCGATGGCTTCACACGTGGCGAAGTCCCCGACTATCAGATGAGCGCGTTCGCCATGGCGGTGTGCTTCCAAGGAATGACCTTCGAGGAAACGGTCGCCCTTACCCTCGCCATGCGTGATAGTGGCAAGGTTCTCCGCCTTGGTGCGATGCGCGCCCCAATCGTCGACAAGCACTCGACTGGTGGTGTCGGCGACAAGGTCACGATCTGTTTGGCTCCACTCGTCGCCGCGTGTGGTGCGGTGATGCCGACCATGAGCGGTCGTGGTCTCGGCCATACCGGCGGCACGCTGGACAAGCTGCAGTCCATCCCCGGGTTTCGTGTCGATCTCTCGGTTCCAGAGCTCCGAGGGCAGCTCAGGCGAATCGGCGTCGCGTTGATCGGCCAAACCGGAGATCTAGCACCGGCCGACAGACGCCTCTATGCGCTCCGCGATGTCACCGGGACGATCGAGTCCGTGCCGCTGATCACCGCGAGCATTCTCTCGAAGAAACTGGCCGCCGGAATCGACAACTTGGTCCTCGACGTCAAGGTCGGCCGTGGCGCATTCATGAAAACGCCGGCCGCCGCGCAGGAGCTCGCACGAAGTCTGGTGCGCGTAGGGCGACTGGCAGGCAAGCAGGTATCCGCGATCTTGACGGATATGAACGCACCGCTTGGCTACGCGGTGGGCAACGCCATCGAAACGGCCGAAGCCATCGAAGTTCTTCATGGGAAAGGGCCCGAAGACCTTCGCGAAGTCACGTTTGAACTGGGTGCGGAAATGCTTCGGTGCAGCAAGCTCGCCCGTTCGAAAGCGGATGCGAGACGTCAGCTTCGCGCCGCAATACGGGAGGGCACGGCTCTCGCGAAGATGCGACAACTCATCCAAGCGCAGGGTGGAGACCCGAGGGTCGCGGACGAGCCCGATCGCCTCGAGGTGGCACGCAGCCGGATCGTCGTGCGTTCGTCGAAGGCAGGTCACGTACGCGAGATCGATGCACTCGAGATCGGCTACGCAGCGATGGCTCTGGGCGCCGGGCGCACAACCACAGACGAGCCGGTGGATCCGGGGGCAGGAATCCGGCTACACGTCAGCCGGGGCGATCGAGTGGCGCGGGGCGACGCACTCGCGACGTTGTACAGCTCGAAGCGGACGCTCCTCAATCCGGGGGTAGACCGGGTGCTCCGGAGCATCTCGCTTGGGAAATCGAGACCACGACCACGACCGCGAATCATCGAAGCAATTCGACGTTGAGCACGCATCTGTCCGGATCGAGTTTCATGATGTCGCTGCGAAGGTCCGTTGAAAGCACCGCGTCGAGCAGATGCTCATCTGGGGCCGTCGAGCTTTCAGCATAGAGAGCCCCGAGCGCGACGAGAAGGTCGGTCCCGGCCGTGTCATCGAGGATCGAAAGTACTTCAGAGGCCGACAGGAGACCCGGACCTTCGCGAAGTTGCCGATGTGACGCCGCAAGCGCTCGCGTGAGCGTCATCGCTCCCCCGGTCGCCTCCCTCAGTCGTACATCCGCCTCGAGTGCGAACGCGGCCCCACCCCAGTACACTCGATGGTAGGCGCCAGTTCGATTCATGTCCCTGCTTTCGAGCCTCAGTTCTCGTCCCGTGCCCGATCGATCTCCGCGCGCGAACCCGTCGAGAATTCGCTCCCACGACGCTTCCGCAGACTGCAAGCCACACCGTGCGCGCAACAGTTCTTGCAGATAGGTGGCAATCCCTTCCGTTAGCCATCGGTCTTGCTGTCGGAGCCTCGGAAGCCAAAGATGAGATAGCTCGTGAATGACGACCCAGTCGGCCTCGAGATCTTCCAACGTGGCTCGACTCGAGGGCAAAACGAGTACAGAGCTGCCACCGCCTCGCCGCACCATTCCGAAGGCAACCGGCCGATCGGTTTCCTCGATCGGCACGATGACGAACTGAAGACGATCGGCAGGAAACGCTGCGCCCACGGAAGCGGCAGCGCCGATGGCGCGAGAGAGCCAGGAACGGACCTTCGCTGGGGCGGGACTCGGCCCGAGGAGCGCGGCGCTCACAGCGACACCTCCTGCGCGAAACTGCATCTCGGCATACTCACCGAACACCGTATATGCGTCACGGTAAAACGCGTCCCGGCCGAGGACAAACGCGTCCGGCCCACCCGCGAATGGAACCGATGCGCGCGCGCCCTTCGGAAGCACGAATGCGAGCACCGTACGCAGCCCCGTGGGGAACGGATGGGGACGCCAGAGCCACTGCGACTGCGACACGATCACCACCGGAGGCTCGTCATTGCGAAACGTGTGACCTGAGAAGCGAGTGCGGTAGCTCACGCACCCATCACCTGAGTCTGTGGGAAACGCAAAACGCCCGTCTTCGACTCGCATCACGCCGGTCTCGCTGGACGCACTCGTGAGGTTTCGAGCCGCGCTGCGGTACATAGGCTTCAGCATGGTCGGCGTGAAACCCTCGAAGCATGCACGCACCGCAGCGCCGCCCAAGTTGTCAAAGATTGTAACTTCGTATCGCGCAAACGGTGCAACCGGCACCGTACCCGCATGCGGTGCAATCCGTGCACACCCGACGGTCACCATGAGCACTGAGAGGATCAGACGTTTGAGCATTGCGTAACCACACAGAATGTATGGGGTATTGTCGACAGAGGGAAAGGGGTAAGGTCGCGGCCTCGACGAAACATTCGGCCTCAGTGCGCGTACTCTGAAAGCTGGTAACCCTTTGCTTTTCGTTTGCTCCAAAGCAGCCGTTTGGCTAGCGTGCCCTTCTAAGAAGCGGGGGGCGCGGGACTGGTCCCGTCCGTCTCGTTGCATCGGCGGCCTTCGATGTTCCCGTCTGATGCGCTTACATGAAAAGAGGGTAGAGAACTATGAATTCAGCACTCAAGCACACGATCATCGCAATGGCGACGGCGGCGCTGAGCATGACTGCAGCATGCAAGTCGGATGACGGTCCGAGCGCAGCTGAGGCCACCGCGGGCGCAGAGGCAGCCGCAGCGGATGCCGAAGCGGCAGCTGCAACGGCTGAGGAAGCTGCGGGCGATGCTGAAGAGGCAGCGGCCGAAGCGTCCTGTGGTGAGGGCAGCTGCGGATAATCGCATGACTCATGCTGCTCGGGGAGCAGCCTGATGTTCGAAGCCGCGGCGACACGAGTCGTCGCGGCTTTCTTATGAACGCATGACGAAATCGACACACGGGATTGGGCTTGGTCTTCGCCATGATTTGGCGACCGAACTACTCGAGCGTCGACCGAAGAGCGTGGCGTGGGTCGAAGTCCACCCGGAGAACTACATCAACCGCGGTGGAAGGTACGAGGAATTCCTGACCCTCGCGCGCGAAGACTGGCCGGTCATCACGCACGGCCTGACGAGTTGCTTCGGAACCACGGAGCCCTTTTCCGAGGGGTATCTTCGAGATCTGGGAATCTTCTTGAAAGACCTCCAGGTTCCTTGGCACAGCGAGCATCTCTGCATCGGGGGGAGCGGCGCACGCTTCTTTCACGATCTCTTGCCTCTTCCCTTTACGGAGGAAGCGATTGAAGTGTGCGCAGCGCGGATCGTACAGATGCGGGACGTGATCGACCTTCCCATCGCGCTCGAGAACGTGAGCTACTACGCGCCCCAGGGGCAGAACGGCCTCGACGAGGCCACCTTTGTCAACGAAGTGCTCACGCGGGCCGACGCCAAGCTGCTTCTAGACGTCAACAACGTATACGTGAACTCTCGCAACTTCGACTTCGACCCGAGAGCCTACATCGACCAAATGCCCGGCGAACGGGTCGTACAGATTCACGTGGCTGGGCATCAAGTCCGCGATGACGGGTTGCGGATCGACACGCACGGCGAACCAGTCCCCGACGATGTGTACCAGCTTCTTGGGTACACGCTGGAGAAGCTCGGGCCAACTCCAGTCCTACTTGAACGGGACAGCAACATCCCGTCTCTCGACACGCTGCTCCGCGAGATCGACCGCCTTTGGGAGATCTACGAGCGGGCCACGGGGGACCGACGTGCTGGCTGACCGTATTCACGCAATGCAAAACGTGTGTTTTGGGGCGGAGCCGAGTGCGGAAGACCTCGCGGCCCTCGGCTCTCGAGAGCGATGGCTGGTGTACAGAGATCTCGTCCGTCACCGCCTTCGGCACGTGGTGGGAGTCGCCCTGTCCCGAACGAAGGAGGTGATCGGCGCTGAAGCGTTTGACCGGGGCGTGGACGAGTGGCTGAGTTCTGGCGGGCCGGCCACACGCTACTTTCGTCACGTACCCCGGGACTTCCACACCCATGCCTCGTCAACCTGGCGGGGCGCCGAGCCCGGCTGGCTGGCTGCGCTCTCCGAGTATGAAATCACCTGTTGGGATGTGCGATACGCCCCCTCATACCCAGGTGGCGTAGACGAGTTTGCGTTCGACCGGGTTCCGATCCTCAATCCAGCACTCAGTGTGCTCCGCCTTTCCCACCCGGTTCACCTCGGCCCCACGCCGTCTGAAGGGTACGACCAAGGGGACACGGTGGTTTGCGTCTATCGGAACCGAGAGCACAAGCCCGTGCCTTGGACGCTCAATGCGATCGCGGCAGACTTGGTCGAGGCTTGGGCGCAAGGCGACGCCACCGTAACGGAAACAGTGCAGCGCGTAGCGGCCACGCACGGGGTGGAGATCGGACCTGCGTTCGTCGAGAAGCTCTCGGCGATGATCGCCGACTTTTTGACGCGGGGAATCCTACTCGGCGGACGAGCTCAGTAGCCCTCCACCTTGCTGATGATCTCGTTCATGATCTCCCGGGTGCCGCCGCCGATCGGGTAGAGGCGCGCGTCGCGATAGAGGCGCTCCACGACGTACTCGCGCATGTAGCCGTAGCCACCGTGAATCTGAACCGCCTGGTCACAGACCGCGGAGCATGCGTCGGTCGCTGTGTTCTTCGCCATAGCTGCAAGAGCCGGGGTCTGCTCTCCCGCGAGATAGCGGGTCACGCACTCTCCCGTAAGCGCTCGGGCCGCCGCGATCTGCGTGGCCATGTCGGCGAGCTTGTGTCGAATCACCTGGAACCCGGCGAGGTTCTTACCGAACGCGTGTCGCTCCTTCGCGTAGGCAACGGACTCACGATACGCAAGCTCCGCGATCGCGACACACTGCCCTGCAATGAAGAGACGCTCCGTCACGAAGTTCATCATGATCATCAAGAACCCTGCGCCTTCCTGGCCGATCAGATTCTTCGCCGGGACGCGACAGTCCTCGAACGCGAGCTCGGCAGTATCGCTCGCCCACCAACCCGTCTTCTTCAGCTTGCTCGACACGCTGAACCCAGGGGTGTCGCTTTCGATGATGAGCATGGAAATCCCGCCGTGGCCCTCCCCACCCGTTCGCACCGCGGTCGTCACGAAGTCTGCACGGCAACCCGAGGTGATGAACGTCTTGGAGCCATTGACCACGTAGTGATCCCCATCTTTCACCGCTTTGGTTCGGACCGCCGCGACGTCGCTGCCCCCACCGGGCTCGGTGATCCCAAGTGAACTTATGAGCTTCCCCGCCAAAGTGGGCTTCACGAAGCGTTCCTTCTGTTCTTCGTTTCCGAATCTAATGATCGGCGGGAGCGCGATCCCGTGACTTCCGAGTCCGACCAACGTTCCCACAGACTTTCCAGCCAGGACCATTTCCTCAGATGCGCACAGCACGTGGGTGAGATCGCCACCATCGCCACCAAACTCTTCGGGATAGCCAACGCCCATGAACCCGGCCTCTGCGGCGCGCGGGTAGAGTTCTCGGGGAAACTCATTCGCTTCCTCCCACGCATGCGCGTGAGGTGCGATCTCATTGGCGGCGAATCGCCGAACCTGCTCGCGCAACGCACGGTGCTCGTCGGTCTCGAAGAGATAGCCTTTACTCGGAGCTTCCATGTGGGGAATGTACTCGGGGACCCGCTTGGAGTCAGCCGAAACCCCGCCGCCCACCCCTGCAGAACAAGCGTCGGCTACACCCGAAAACGCGTGCCCCATAAGCGACGGGGCCAACCAAACGACAGCACTCTGAGATTCGGTGCATGGCCTCCCCGCATGCCCCGCGGGCGAACCGAAGGACTTCCCCCTACTTCGGGAGGGGAGTCGAAGACGCCGACCGAGGATCTCGGCGCGCGGCGCCCACAGATGCGCAGACGACGAACCGAGGACTAGCACCGCTCTGAGATTTCGGTGCGCGGCGGTCTCGCATGCACCGCGGGCGAACCGAAGGACTAGGCCGCTAGTTCGAGCGTGAGCCCGTGGTGCAGGCGGGGCTGCCCCGCCCGAAATCTACTCTTCGGATGCGGCGGCGGCTACGGGCTCCGGCTCGAGGATGGCGGGCGAAGGCATGATGGGCTTCACCGCATCGTCGTGCACGACCATGTCGATCTTGTTGTACGCACCGAGACCTGTACCCGCGGGAAGCAGGCGGCCCATGATGACGTTCTCCTTGAGGCCACGGAGCTCATCCACCTTGCCACTAATCGCGGCTTCGGTGAGAACTTTGGTGGTCTCCTGGAACGACGAGGCGCTGATGAACGAGTCCGTCGAAAGCGAGGCCTTCGTGATGCCTAGAAGGAGTGGCTCGGCCACGGCCGGCTGCCCGCCCTTGGCGATCACCCGCTCGTTCTCACGCTCGAACTCGGTTTTCTCGACCTGCTCGTCTGGAAGGAACCGTGTATCACCGGTTTCCTTGATGCGGACACGGCGCAACATCTGGCGAACAATCACCTCGATGTGCTTGTCGTTAATCGCGACACCCTGGAGCCGGTAGACCTGCTGAATCTCATCGACCAGCCATGCCGCCAGTTCCTTCTCGCCTTTGACCTTCAGGATGTCATGCGGGTTTGCAGGGCCATCCATCAAAGGCTCGCCGGCGCGCACGTGGTCACCGTCTTTCACGGTAAGGTGCTTGCCCTTGGCGATGAGGTACTCCTTCGGCTCACCGACCTCGGGCGTGATCACGACTTTGCGCTTGCCCTTGGCGTCCTTGCCGAACGTCACGATTCCGTCGATCTCGCTGATGATCGCGTGATCCTTGGGCTTTCGTGCTTCGAATAGCTCGGCGACACGCGGCAGACCACCGGTAATATCCTTGGTCTTGGTCGTCTCGCGAGGAATCTTCGCGATGATCTCACCTGCTTCGACGGTGGCACCATCCGCGGGGATGATGTTGGCGCCGACAGGAAGGAAGTATCGCGCCATGTTCTCCCCGACGCCGGTCGTGAGAGTCTCGCCAGTCGAGGGGTCTTTGATCGACACGCGAGGACGCGCACTCGGATCGCGCGACTCGATGACGACACGGCGCGAAAGGCCGGTCACCTCGTCGAGCTTCTCCTCCATCGTGACCGCTTCGACCACGTCGCCGTACTTCACGACGCCGGGAACCTCGGTAAGGATCGGAATGGCGTAGGGGTCCCACTCCGCCAGCAGAGCACCACGCTCGACGTGATCCCCCTCTTTGACCTTTGCGAACGAGCCATACGTCAGCGAGAAATGCTCCCGCTCACGGCCCGACTCGTCGACCACAGAAACCGCACCGTGCCGGTTCATGACAACGACCGTGCCGTCGGCTTTGGTCACGAGCTTGGTATTGTCGAACTTGACGATACCGCTCGAGCGCGACTCGATCGAACTTTGCTCGATCTTTCCACGCGCGGCCGCACCACCGATGTGGAACGTACGCATGGTGAGCTGTGTGCCGGGCTCGCCGATCGACTGCGCGCCGATGATTCCAACGGCTTCGCCGATATTGACGTCGTAACCGCGACCAAGATCTCGGCCGTAGCACAGCGCGCACACCCCACGTCGTGTCTGGCAAGTGAGAACCGATCGAATCAGGACCCGCTCGATGCCAGCAGCCTCGATCCGCGCGACACGGACCTCGTCGATCTCCTGGTTCGCCTCGACGAGGGCTTCGTCCGTCACCGGATCGGTGATGTCCTCGAGTGCAATTCGACCAAGCACACGCTCCCCGAGCGGGGTGACGACTTCGCCGCCCTCTTCGAGCTTGCTGACCCAAATCCCATCGAGTGTCTCGCAATCAAAGTCGGTGATGACGCAGTCCTGCGCCACATCGACAAGACGGCGTGTGAGATAGCCGGAGTTGGCCGTCTTCAATGCGGTGTCGGCCAAGCC
>JBATTM010000148.1:0-5844 GCA_049670545.1 Polyangiales bacterium | reverse complement strand
ACTTGTATGTACGGCCCTGGTAGAGCACCAACTCGCCTGGGGCCTCGTCCGTGCCTGCGAATAGCGACCCGATCATCACGCTGTCGGCGCCCGCCGCGATCGCCTTTACCGCGTCGCCGGAGTACTTCACGCCGCCGTCCGCGATGATCGGCACGCCGTGCTCCCGACCGACACGGGCGCAATCCATGACCGCCGTTACCTGGGGCACACCTATGCCGGCCACCACACGCGTCGTGCAGATCGACCCCGGCCCCATCCCCACCTTGACGGCATCGGCCCCCGCATCGATCAGGGCCTTCGTGCCCTCGCCGGTCGCGACGTTTCCAGCCACCACTTGGACTTCCGAATACGTTTCCTTCGTGTGGCGCACGGCATCGATCACGCCCTTGGTGTGGCCGTGTGCCGTATCGATGATCAGCACGTCAACCCCGGCCTGGACCAGGGCGTCTGTTCGCGCCTTCATGTCCGGTCCAACCCCGAGGGCGGCACCCACGCACAGGCGACCCATCGAATCCTTGATGGAGTCGGGGTATCGGTCGGCCTGCAGCAAATCCTTGATCGTGATGAGCCCCACGAGCTCGCCAGTTTCGCCGACCACCAAGAGCTTCTCGATGCGGTGTTTGTGGAGAAGCTCCCTGGCCTTGTCTTGCTCGACGCCGGGTGGGACCGTGACGAGCTCCTGGGTCATCAGCTGCGCGACCTTCTGGTTCAGGTTCTGCTCGAAGCGGATGTCGCGGCTCGTGAGAATGCCGACAGGCCTGGCCCCCTCGACGACCGGAAGGCCCGAAATCTCATGGCGTCGCATGAGCTCGAGCGCATCATGAAGAGACTCTCCTGGCCCCACGGTGACGGGGTCGACGATCATCCCTGTCTCCGCCCGCTTCACCTTCAACACTTCGAGCGCCTGCATATCCGGGCTCATGTTCTTGTGAATGATGCCGATCCCGCCTTCACGAGCCATCGTCACGGCCGTGCGCCACTCGGTGACGGTGTCCATGGCGCTCGATACATACGGAATCCGAAGCTCGAGATCGCGGGTAAAGCGCGTCGACACGTCCGCTTCCGAGGGCAGAAAATCCGCGTACCCCGGCAGAAGCAGTACGTCGTCAAAAGTGAGCGCTTCCCGCAACGTGCCTTCTTTCACCAGGACCTCCCAAGGACCGCAAAAATTGGCGCCGAGTATAGCGCCCCGGTGTGCGCACGCTAGTAGGCGCGAGGAAAGTCCTTGGGATCGACCTGATCGAGCGCAAACCGAATCAATGCACTTCGGCTGATACGGCGATGCCCGGCCTTCTTCAGCTTCGCCACCATCGTGTCGAGACGCGCCAGATCTTCCTTGTAGAGAGAAATGCAGATCACGTCGTAGTGGTCTGGCTTCTTGACCTTCTTCTTGGCCTTGGCTGGCGCGCGCTTCTTCTTGCTGCCGCTGTAGAAGGTTTCGCGGAGCACCGCGCTAACCTCATCCTCCTCGAACACCTCGTTGACTCGTGACCCACCTCGACGCTTCATCCGTTCCCCCTACGCTGCTGGTAGCGCCCTCTCCTGAGCCACGGCGTCGCCCCGCTCGGCTGCTTCGGTGACCTTGTGCACCAGGCGCATGTAATCTTCAGCCCCATGACTCTTCGGCGCGTATTCGAAGATCGTCTGCTTCGCGCTTGGCGCCTCTCGAAGCTTGGTGTTGATCCGAATCGGGTCGTAGCAACGCTCCTGGAAGTGCTTCCGTAGCGTCAGAATCGCCTCGCGTGAAATTCGGTTGCGCACATCGAAGAACGTCGGCAACACCCCGAGAAGCTCTACCTCGTGCTGAAGGAGTTCTCGAACGTTGCGGATCGTGCGGAGGACCTGCTTGACCCCAACCAGCGAAAGGTAGTCGCACGCCACCGGCACGACGACGCTGTCGGCGTAGACCATCGCGTTCTGGTTCATCAGCGAGAGCGCAGGCGCGCAGTCGACCACGACGGTGTCGTAGTTCCGGCAAGCGTCGCCGAGGCGCTCACGCATGATGCGATCTCGATTGGGCCGCTCCGCGAGAAAGAGCTCTGCAGCCGCCAACGATTCATTGGACGTCAGCACATCGAGACCTTCGCGAACCGGCACCGCCACATCCGATGCTTTCGCACCGTTGACCAGCACATGATAGAGGCTCCGCTGGCCGTGAATCCCGAGCGACGCGCCGACGTTTCCCTGCCCGTCCGCATCGATGAGGAGCACCCTGCGCCCGGCTTCCGCGAGACCTGCGGCCAGGTTGATCGACGTCGTCGTCTTTCCAGTACCGCCCTTGTGGTTGAAGACCGCGATGCGCTTCGGTGACGGCCGCATCAGTTGAATCGAGCTTTGCCGGTCCGCGACATGTTCACGGCACCCGGTCGAGCAGAAGTATTGGCGTTGGCCGTCTCGAACCGACATCTGGTACGGATACTCGACATCAAAGCGAGACCCACATGAGTTGCACGTTGCGGCCCCGTCCGCTCCGAGCAGCAGGCTCTGCTGGCAGGACGTCGAGCATACATAGACGTACTGCCCTTCTTCCTCGCGAACCTGATATCGAAACCGAACCTGGAAAGGCTTCTCGCACACGTGACAAGTCGACTGCATTACCGCTCCCGGAGTTATTGAAGTGCTTCCGTAAGCGGTTGAACCAGATGGGGCGTGGCGCGTCAAAAAAAGCGATGCGTCAGACGTCGAGTTCAACCGCATCGGCTTGGGGCGCCTTCTCCATGATGAACTGAAACCGGGCCGACGGGTCTTTCCCCATCAGATCGCTGAAGACGCGGTCTGCCTCGAGTTCGCCGTCGACCATCACCCGAAGCGCGCGTCGCCGCATCTTGTCGAGAGTGGTTTCACGAAGCTCGTCGGCGGTCATTTCACCGAGACCCTTGAAGCGGCTGATATCGATTTTGGCGTTCTTGGGCGCGTCCCCGATGACCCGGTCGCGTTCGACGTCGTCGAGGGCCCAGTGCACCTCTTTGCCGATGTCGATGCGGTAGAGCGGCGGCTGGGCCAAGAACACGTGGCCACCCCGGACGAGCCCAGGAAGCATTCGGTAGAAGAACGTGAGCAAGAGCGTCGCAATGTGGTGCCCGTCGCTATCAGCATCCATCAGGAGAAACACGCGCCCATACCGGAGCTTCGTGACGTCGAAATCTTTGCCGATGCCGCACCCGAGCGCGCTCACGATGTCTTGGAGCTCGCGGTTTCCGAGAATCTGCGCTTGCGATGCGCGCTCTGCGTTGAGCACTTTGCCGCGCAGCGGAAGGATCGCCTGCGTCTTCCGATCACGGCCCTGCTTGGCGTTGCCACCCGCGCTATCCCCCTCGACCAGAAACAGCTCGCTCTCGTCTGGGTTGGTGCTCGAGCAGTCCGCGAGCTTGCCGGGCAGGTTGAGCCTGTGGCTGATCGCCGTCTTTCGGGAGACCTGTTGGCTTGCCGCCCGGCTCGCGGCGCGGGCGCGCGACGAAATGATGACGCGCGCGACAATCGACTCGGCTGACGTCTTGTTGTTGAGGAGCCACTGCTCGAACGCCGTCCGTACTTCGCTCTCGACCTGGGCAGTGACTTCGGGGTTGTTGAGACGGTCTTTGGTTTGCCCCTGGAACTGCGGCTCGCGCACGTACACACTGAGAAGAGCGACCAAGCCCTCTCGAATGTCGTCGGCCGTGATCTTCACGCCCTTCGGCGTCAGTTTCTGCGTATCCATGTGCCCACGAATCGCCTTTGCGAGGCCCTGCTTGAAGCCGTTCTCGTGGGTGCCGCCCGAGCCTGTCGGAATCCCGTTCGCGTACGAGCGAATCACTTCGTCGGTCGCCTCGGTCCATCGAAGGGACACTTCGATCCGCGGCTCCTCCTCGTGGTTGAACGTGAACGCCTCCGGGTGCACCGAGGGTTTGCCCCGTTCTGTCACGAGCCTCTCGAGGTAGTCGACGATCCCATCCGGATGCTCGAACTCGGCTCGCTTTCCACTCTTCTCGTCGACAAAGACGATCTTCAACCCACGGTGGAGGTACGTTTTGGCCTCCAAGCGCTCGGCAACGCGGGCGACGTCGAATGCCAGCCTCTTGGGGAAAATCTCCGTATCCGGACGAAAGTGAATCGCGGTCCCGCGCTTGCTGGTCTTCGCGCCCTTCTTCAGCTTGGCCGTCGGCTTTCCGCGGCGATAGCTCTGAGTGTATGTCTTGCCCCCGCGCCACACGGTTGCTTTCATCTCAGACGACAAGGCATTCACCACGGATGAGCCCACACCATGCAGCCCACCGGCTACTTGGTAGTTGTCGCCCTCGAACTTTCCTCCTGCATGAAGCGTGGTGAGAATTAGCTCGAGCGCCGACCGTTTGAACTTCGGATGGGTGTCGACCGGAATACCGCGGCCGTTGTCGGTGACCGTGGCTCCACGATGGTCTGCGTCGAGAACGACTTCGATTCTCGAGGCATGCCCGTTGATCGCTTCGTCTACCGAGTTGTCGACGATCTCCCACAAGAGGTGGTGATACCCGTGTGCGTCCGTCCCGCCAATGTACATGGCCGGACGCTTGCGAACTGGCTCGAGGCCCTCGAGGACGTCGATGTCTTTCGCAGTGTACGCCACTACTCCTCCGGAAACATCGGGATCTCGGGTTCTTGGTAGACTTCGCCTTCGACCGCCCCACGGGTGAAGAGCTGAAACCCTTTCCCCGCGCGCGATACGACTTCATACTTGCGAAGGGTGATTCGGTAGTCGCTCCCTCCTTCGCGTTTCGCGATCAGCACATCGTCGTCGTACGAAAGCACGCGCGCAGCCATCACATAGTCGTCCTTCTGAAGTTTGATCAGCATCACGCCGCGCCCCGCACCCGCGAGCAACGAGACTTCCTCCGCCTCACAAACGAGCGCTCGACGCTGCCGGGTCACGCACGTCACGCAGTCTTCCTCGAATACGGCCCCCACATACACGACCTCGTCCCCTTGCTTGGGTCGGGTGAACTTTCGCCCCGAGCGCGTGGATGGCTCGCGATGGTTGCGAAGCGAAAACCGAAGCGCGAGGCCGCCCTTGGTGACGGCGATGGCATATGGCGGCTCCGGTTCTTCGGATCCGTCGTCCGCGGGGGGTACCTCGAGGAATCGCGGGTCGAACCCAAGTGCGCCGACGATACGCTCGCCGTCGGCCATCTTGAAGAGCGTTTGCAGAGGCGTCCCGTGCCCAGTCGAGGCTGGGATGTCCACGATCCGCGTGACGTAGCAGACCCCATGGCTGCTGAAGAACGCAACCGTGCTCTTGGTCGACCCAGCAAGGACGGCAAGCACCCGGTCACCCTTGCGGACGCGCGTCGACCCCACGTCCTTCACCCGCTGTTGGCGCTTCACCCAACCCTGCTCGGTGACGACCACCATCGCGTCCTCTTCGACGATGAAGGCCTCCGCGTCGAACTCCGGCTCATCGAGCTTGGCGACGATCCTGGTCCGTCGCGGGTCGGCAAAGGTGGTGCTCAACTCTTGAAGCTCAGCCTTGATCAGCTTCCACCGGGCCGCTGGGCTCTTCAGTAGACGCTGCACCCTCTTGGCTTCCTTGAGTTTCGCATCGAGCTCGCTCCGAATCTCGAGCATTTGAAGCTTCGCGAGGCGATAGAGCTTGAGCTCGAGAATGGCGTCGGCCTGGATCTCGTCGAGCTTGAACCGCTTGATGAGCTTCTGCGCCGCGTCTTGCTTGCCTTCCGATTTCCGAATGATGCGAATCGCCTCGTCCAGGGCATCGAAGATGACGACGAGCCCCTCGAGGATGTGGATGCGTTTTTGAAGTTGATCGAGTTCGAACTCGAGGCGCTTCGTGACGACCTCCATCCGGAAATCGATGAAGTGCTTGAGAATCTCGTG
>JBATTM010000147.1:0-1608 GCA_049670545.1 Polyangiales bacterium | reverse complement strand
GCAGGGATCATCGGGGGCCGACAGCTCGATGCGGCCATGGAGCTCTATGACTCCGTCTCGGAGCCGCTGACCGGGACCATCGACATTCGGCAGACCACGGTGGACATGGCGAGCGTCGAAGTGTCCGACGAGTTCACGCAGGCCGGGCTGCAGCGAACGTGCGCGCCCGCGCGGGGCTATTCGTTTGCGGCGGGTTCGACCGAGGATGGGGGAGGCAATCCTCTGTTCATGGAAGGGATGCTCGAACAGAACGAGACCATCGACACCTTCGTCCAAGCGGTCCTCGGCCTCGACTCACCGAGCGCCTCGGCCCTCGAGTGCCATGCGCCGAAGCCGATTCTGTGGACCGAGTCGCGCCCGCCGTTGCCGATCGGCGTCGCCACGATCGGTCAACTGGCTCTCGTATTCCTGCCTGCGGAAATCACCACGATGGCCGGTCGACGCATGCGGAACACGGTGGCGACGGCGCTCGGCGACGAAACCAAATACGTGGCCATCGCCGCGTACTCCAACGAGTACTCAGGCTACATCACGACCCCCGAGGAGTACGACGTCCAACAATACGAGGGCGGTCACACGGTCTTTGGAAGATGGACGCTTCCCGCCTACCAGCAGGAGATCGATCGCGTGGCGCGGAGCCTCGCCGACCGTGCTTCGATACCCGAGGGTCCCGACCCAGGTGATTTCCGACGTGCGGCTGTGTCGCGGCCGATTGGAAACGAGTTCGATGAACCGCCGGTCGATGCAAACTTCGGAGATCTGGTCGATCCGCCCGCCGCGTCGTACGCCCCAGGCGATTCGATCTCCGTGTCGTTCTGGACGGGTCACCCCGACAACGCGCTCCGCGACACGTACTTCGAGTTCCAGAGGCAGGACGGCACCGACTGGCGGACCGTAGCAACCGAGAACGATTGGTTCACCCGCGCGCGATGGACCCAAGCGAACCGCGTCATCCCACCCCTCGATCCCTTGGATCCGTTCCCGGAGCCTCCGCCCCCATCATCAGAGGCATTCTCAGCCGAGGTCATCTGGGACGTTCCTCAATCGACAGAACCCGGAACCTACCGGCTGATCTTCCACGGGAGCGAACGCACGATCCCCGGCGAAGACCCCCGCCTCTTCACCACAGAGAGTCCGACCTTCGACATCTCAGCCCGCTAACCCGGCCCAGGTCATTGAGACGCATCCGAGTCGCAGCCCAACCCCAACCCGGGTCGGATTTCTGCTTGTAGGGTCGATCCACGTCCGCATCCGTCACTCGCAGAGGATCGGTACTCGCTCGTGATCTCGCACGCGCTGGTCGCCTACGCCTGAGTGGAAATCCACCGACCTCGGTCAGGTTCCTTCAGGTCCTCTGAAATCCTCTTCGCTTGGTTGGGTGAAGCTCTCAGCGTTCGGTGGCCAGCACGGCGTACACCTCATCGTGTGCTGAAGCCGGAATCCGGCCGTGAGGGTCGCCACGGCGCTCGCCGGGAGGTATTTTCTGAGAAGGTCAAACGCTTCCATCGGCTCTTGCGTCTCGAACTCCAGCACGGCTCTCGTCATGGCAGGATCGTGCGAACACGAACGAAGGTACGCCCGCCCAACGGAGACCTGGTTCACCACGCC
>JBATTM010000146.1:0-3645 GCA_049670545.1 Polyangiales bacterium | reverse complement strand
CCTCTGACCGCCTCGACGAATTCCAACGAGGTCGGAGCGTTCGACGCACCGACGATGCGTGGGCTGAACGACCGGTTCGTGCAGTTCTCGAACGGATTCACGGGGTCGGTGGACATGCTCGAGTTCGCACAGGGGGAGGCCGGTCCATTCGTGTCCGCCCTGCTCAAGGGAATTCTGGGGTTCCAATTCGCGAGGGCGCCGGAAGGCGCCCGTTGGGATCCGGCGAAGGGATACGACGAGCTGACGACGCTGGCCGCGGTGTTCACAGGCTTCACCCCCCAATACAACGTGGGCCCGGTCGACATCTTCCAGATGATCGAAGAGGCGAGCACAGGCTTCAGCGGCACCCTGGGTCGTCAGGTGGCGCTCAACGCCAGGACCACGAGTCCCAACGAGCTCGCGGAAACCGAGAGGCTGCTTGGAGCATTGGAAGCGGCAGACGCGAAGGGACTGGTCAATCTACGTGTCATTGGGGCGCGCGCAGACGGGGTTGGTGGAATCGCGCCAGTCGTGTTCTCGTACCGCCAAGGCGGCGACTACGCCGACGACGCGACCTCAGTGACGCGCAGCGACCTGCTGGGTGAGGCCCATTCGGGCACACTGATTGCAACCGCCACTGCGGCTCTACGCGAGGACGTTCAGAGCGCCGACATCGACCAACCCTTGATCTACCCGGACCAGGGTGAGGTGCCGCTCTTGCCAGTGCTCCCCGCGGACAATCCCATGGAGCTCAACGCGATCGACGTCGTTGCGGGGTCGACGATCCTCGTGGACGGACAAGTCGCGGCTGGGACCATCGCTTGTGTCAACGGCAACTACACGCCGGTGTGTAGCTCCGGGCGGATTTCCGTGACGCTCGACCAACCACCCACGACGATTGGATTGCATCTCATCCAAGTCGTTACCCCTGGAGGCTTGATCAGCAACGAGATGCCTTTGTGCGTCCAAGTCTGTGACTAGACGCTGACTTCAATACCGCTCGGGAGCCGCGAGCCCGTCTTGTTTGGAGGGTCGGCCACGGAACGCGAGCACGCCGCGACCTCCCGAAAACCGCGACGGCCCATCAAACTGAAAGAGGGAACAAGTGAATACGAAATACGAAATATGTGACGAATCGAGGGGGCAGTTGCCCATGACGAAGACGAAATGGATCGCAATCGCTGGCCTCGTGCTTGCGACCGCTTGTGGTGGGGTCGGCGCCGACGGTGGAGACGACGGAAATCTCGTTGCTGGGAGCGACAGCGCCGAGCTCAACGGTACGCTGTTCAACGGTTTGCGATGTCGTATTCGTCGTCGCCTTGGACTCGGCGATTGTCCCAACACGTGCCCACACATCGTCGCATTCTACTCGGAGCCACTCGAGGACGGTTCCAGCAAGCTCCGATTGCTCGCGATCGACGTGGATGGCGGGCCGAGCTCGTTGACGACCACCATCAGCGCATCAAACGGGACCGTCGCCGACGCGAACGCCAGGAAGACAATCTTCACGTGCGGAGCGGAGGGCGGACCGACCACGCTCACCGCAACGGCGAACGACGCCGACCCGGTGTGCGACGTCTCGGCTTCGATCGAGGTTGACTGCCCTGGCAGCGGCGACCCATGCGCGGGCGTCAACTGTGACGACGGCAACGTATGCACCGAGGACGCGTGCGACACGTCGACCGGGCAGTGCGGTTCGACACCGGTGAACGGGAGTGTCTGTGACTTCGATGGGCTTCCGGGTCTCTGCGTCGAGGGCCAGTGCGAAGACGCGATGCTGTGTGCGGACGCCGCATGCGACGATGGGAACGACTGTACCACGGACACTTGCAACCCTATCGACGGCGAGTGCGAATCGGCCGCAGCATGTGACGGCGAGCCGTGCGATTTTGACGGTGCCGCGGGCACTTGCATGGGCGGTGTATGTCGAGACGCGAACCCATGCGCCGGCGTTACGTGCGACGACGGGAACGAATGCACTGACGATGGCTGCAACCCATTGACCGGTGCATGTGAGACCGCCGCCACCGACGGTGCCGTGAGCTGTGACTTCGACGGCCTCCCCGGCCTCTGCAGCGGCGGTGTGTGCCAAGACGCAATGCTGTGCGCCGGAGTCGACTGCGACGACGACAACGAATGCACCGACGGGACCTGCAACCCGCTCAACGGGGAGTGTAACGCTTCGAACGTTGGAGACGGCACCTCCTGTGACTTCGGGGGTCTCCCGGGCCAATGCCAGAACGGCGTGTGTGCCGACGCCGGGCTCTGTCAGGGAGTGACGTGCGACGACGGGAACGAGTGCACGGCCGACGCCTGCGACCCGGCCGATGGACAGTGCAGCACGACGAACGCGACGGACGGAACCGATTGCGATTTCGCCGGTCTCCCAGGGATTTGCACTGCGGGGTCTTGTGAAGACGCGTTTCTCTGCGAGGGCGTCAACTGCAACGACGACAACCCGTGCACCGACGATGCGTGCGACCCGGTCGACGGGCAGTGTACCAACACCAACGTGGCCGATGACACCGCTTGCGACTTCGGGGGTAACCCGGGACTTTGCGGGGCGGGCGTATGCATGGACGCCATGTTGTGCACGGGCGTCATCTGCGACGATGGAAACGCGTGCACTACCGACGCGTGCGATCCGCAGGACGGTCAGTGCGTAGGCAGCGACGTTCCTGACGGAACGTCTTGCAACGGCAACGGAAGCTGCGTCGAGGGAGCTTGCGTGGTCCCAGTGAACCCGGATCCTCAGACCGGTTCCCAGACGTTGGTCTGCACCGTGTTGACGTTCATGCCGACGCTTCCGTTGAACATCACCGTGGATCCCGACACCGAGTTCACCCCCGGAGGCTCCGCGACGGTAACCACCGTCGTCGACTTCGTCATTCCGGCGTCGATTGGCGACTTCTTGATCGGGCTCGGTCAAGACACCGTCACCGTCGATTCGACGACCATCGAGGTGAGTATCGATGGAGGCACGCCTGTGATCCTGAACCTGTTCGCGGGCGGGTTCGCTGTCGATGTCGACCCCGACGACGACGGTTCAGCAAACCCGATTCCGCTCGCGGCAGAGGTCGATGTATCGGTCGTCACCAACGATGGCTCGCCTAGCGTCGATTTCGCGATTCAAGGCTTCACCGTCAACCTCAGCGACGTGCCGCTCCTTCAAACGTTCTCACTGAGCAGCGACGCTTCGTGCACGCTGGATTCCCCGGTTCCGCCTGTGTCCTTCCCTGCAAACTAGTTGGTTGCGACCTCTCGAAGAGCCCGCGGGCTTCGGCTCGCGGGTTCTTCGCGACTACGGAGGCGAGATCGACTCCGTCCCATTGACTACGATGGGAGGCGGTTCGTCGTCGATCGCCGTCTTCGGGTTGTAGTACCGGTAGTTGAAACGGACCTTGCCGTCGTCTGCGTACTTGGAGGCGAGCGCCTTGGCCCCCTCACTCAAATTCTGCTCGCTGACGAACTGAAAGGCGAGCTCGAACGAACATTGGGCGAGGGTGGGCAAACCCTCGAACGTGTCTTCACACCCGTCTCTTTCCGGGCTCTTGTCGCGATCCCACTGAGTCAGGATCTGCGCATGAAGACGGTCGAGGTCATCTCGATCGTTGGACGGGATCTTCTCGTAGAGCTCGCGAGGCAGGGCCGTTTGAACTTCGAGAC
>JBATTM010000145.1:0-7787 GCA_049670545.1 Polyangiales bacterium | reverse complement strand
CGCGTTGCGCGATCGACGGCCATAGACACGCTGCCCATTGTCGGCACTAGAAGCGCCCGACCACGCGTGCGCCATAGAAATTCCGGCCGACCGCGGGCGCGGCACTCCACCTTCGGCTGCTGCCCCGCGGGATCTGACCTCGTTGGTACGCGGACCAGTAGCCGGCTTCCCCTGGTCCTGCGAAGGACATCCCAAACCCGAGCATTCCCATGCCGAATGTCACCCCACCGATGATGTAGCCGAGGGTCTTGCCGTCGCCCGACAGATTCGCCACGGGCGTCAGTCCCAAAACGAGGCCGCCCGTCAACGCAAACCCGAAGTTGCCCCACCGCACCAGGCGCGACATTCGACTCGCAGCTTCGGACTGGGCACGCAGCTCTCCTTCGAAACGAGAGAATTCGCGAAGTGTCATCGATGGACCCACAACCGCGCGCCAGCGCGCAAAGCGAGTCTCCGCGACGCTCTTCTTCGCAAGCTGCGCGATCCCCATGCTCATCGAGACGCCAGAGAGCATTACCGCGGCCAGACCAAGCCCCTTGTCGAGCTCGGTCGAGGGGTTGGACAATGAGAATCCCCACGCTCCAAAGCCCATCAAGAGCGCACTCGCCACCACTTGATTGGCCCCTGAGAACCGACGCTTCTGACGTTCGGCCTCTGCGACGTATTCGAGCCAGACGTCGAGTCGTTCCTGGTCGAGCGCGGAGGCCAGGGGCTCCGGGGCTACAGGTGCCTCCGGCAAGTTGGGCGGTGCGAACGGCGAAGAAGGCGGTGCTGTCACAACGCCGGGTGGTCCTGAACTGTCATCGCCCCGCGCGTTGGCGGACCCCGCTTGGACGCACACGCAAAGCGCGCACGCAAACCACACACTCGTCTCGACCGATCGTCTCATGGTTCGAGACATTACTACGGTTCGTGCGCGATCGACACGACCACCAGGATTTGAACGTTGCGTTCTTCGCCTTCGCTGAGGCATACCACGCGTGTGCCCCAATGGTCTCCCAATCCCGTCATCGGCGCCCTATGTGTGGCAGCCGTCCTGGCGAACCCGGTGGGCAGCGCGAGCGCGGACGACGAAGGGGATCTCGACTTTTCCGAGCTACCGGGGCCGCCCAATGAGGTCGACCAAACCAAGCTCGGCGCGGAAGCCTCGAAGCCAATCAGCCTCCGTGCACCGAATCTCGATTGGGGTGTCGGGGGCAAGATCCAGCTCGACGTCATCTACGACGTGAATGCGGTTGGCCTGGATCCGAACTCCGGTTTCTTTCGAGAATTCATCACAGGGCAGATCCCGACGGCAGGCCCGGCGGCGGAGCGCACCGGCCGCGTCGGCTTCAGCCCGAATCAAAGCCGATTCTACGGGTACATGGGGATGCCCACGCGCTGGGGTCCGTTTCGCGCCTACGTGCAGATCAACCTCATGCGACGACCCACGACGACCGACATCCAGGTCCACCGGCTCTTCGCGCACTGGGCGTGGTTGCACGTCGCATTCGACTACACGCAGTTTCTGAACCTGACGACGATTCCGAAGACGCTCGACTACGAGGGGCCAAGCCCGATTCCGGAGACGCTCCGTGGCCAAGGTCTCCTGCGCATCCCGTTGGGGAAGCTCGCAAGGCCGACGGATTTCTATCTGACGGTGGGCGCGGAGGAAGCGGAAACCGAGGCGGTGCTGCCGCCGGACGTGACGTCTCGCACCAAGGGGCCGGCCGTCGTTGGAAAACTCATCTACGCACCAGACCGTGCCGACATCCAGCTCGCAGGCCTCTACCGGCGCCTCCAGTTCGAAGGCGGGGGGTTCGACACCAAGACCAACGGTTGGGGAGTCGCTCTGCAAGGCTCGGTCGACCTGCTGGACACCGACGAAGCGATCTTCGGGGTGATCTACGGCAAGGCACTCGGCAGCTACTTGCAAGACACGGCCGGCCTGGGGCTCGACGCTGCACCTGACGGATCTCGGATGCGCGCGATTCCAGCATTCGGCGCCTGGGTCGCGTACACCCACTACTGGTGGGTCTCGCTGAGTTCCACAGCGACCTTTGGCTACGTCCACCTAGACAACGGATTCGACGAGACGCCGAACCCCGTCGGCACGTACCACGAGGTCTACTACGTCTCCGCCAACGTGATCTGGACGCCTTGGCACCCAATGGACGTGGGTGTCGAATACTTGTATGGGCGTCGGGGGATCACGCAGAACACGGCCGTGGAAGGCGAGACCGCCAACCACGATCATCGCCTTCAGTTCAGTGTCATGTTCAAGTTCGAGGTGTCCCGCAAGAACGTCCCCAAGGCGCTTAACCCATCGACGTTTCGTCCGTAGTCGGCTGCACGCGTCGCGACGTGGTAGGCTCGGGGAGTCGGGAGGTCCCCATGAAGCAGCGCCCTTGGTACCTAGGTTTCGTCATCCTCGCACTGATTGCCTCGTGCGGCGGTTCGAGTGGCGCAGCGGACGCCTGCGAGTCGTTCTGCGCCACACTCGACGAGTGCGGTTTCGGTCTCTTCTCGGGCCCCTGCGACACGGAGTGCGCGGTCGCCGTCCAAGCGAGCGCCGAAGTATCGAACGCCTGCGCCAACGCGTTCCAGGCAGAAGGGGAGTGTGTGGGCGCTCTGTCTTGCGCACAGCTCGAAGCCTGGATCGACGATACGCCGGACTCCCCGTGCGTAGCCGAAGATGCTGCAGTCACCGCCGCGTGCAGCCAGTAGCCGTCTCGTGGCGCAGTTCTGGGAAGACATGCGTCAACGCTGTACTCTCTAGGACATGTCCCGGAATCTTCAGAGCCTGCTCATCTTCGTACTGGTCTTGGTCGGCCTCAACTTCCTCCTTGGGGAAACCGACTACGGGGTGCACATCTCGATCGTGGGGAGCCTGTTTCTCACCGGGGTGGTCTGGCTGATCATGAACGGCCTCCCCCGAGGCCGACGCTGACAACGCGGCAAGAAGCGGCGACTCGTCGGGCGAATCTTTGACACCGGGCGTGCCTCGCCGATAGCGTGTCGCGCCATGAAGACGACTCAGGACGCCGTGCGAGGATCCGTGGTTGCCCTGTTTCTCGCATCGAGCCTATTCGCAGGATGCGGAGACACCGAGTCCGACGACTTCTCTGCGGAATGCGCGCTCTGCGTGAACGGAGCGCCGGTGGGCCCGAGCTCCGATGAGGCGAGTTGCACCACATGGGGCAGCACGTTCGATTGCACCGAATCGACGCTTTCCGTGGGCTGCGACCTAGGCCAGCGCTAGAAGCAGCCTAGCTCGCAATCACAGACGCATACTTCGTCGAGGTTGCAGAACGCGTCCACGACTTCGCCATCACACGCCTCGATGCACGTGTCGAAGCATTCTTCGGTGTTGACACACTCACCGACTGCGCATTCTTCGTCGCAGCCGATCGACATCAGCGCACAGAATCCCATTGCGAGCACAGGCATCCATCGACTCATCCGAAACCTCCAACCGCCTCGCGGGTGAGTCGCGACGCGTGCTTTCGTCCATACCGTAGGCCGGCGGCAAGCACAACACCGGGACCCGTCGGCGTCGAGCGGTGGTCAGGGCAATCCCTCGAATACGCGAATGCCCTCGGGAATCTGATGGTATGACTGCTTGGCGGCCGTGTGAATCGCTGCAGTGGGCATCCCGTACACGGCCTGGTCGTCGAACGCGCCCGCCTTGAGGATCACCTGCCCCGGAGCTTCGTCGGGGTTACGGGTGAGGATCGGCGTGCCGCAGGTCCCGCAGAACTCGCGTGTCACGGGGTTGTCGAGGTCGGTTCGCATAAAGCTCGCGGGCTGGCCTTCGGTGTATGCGAACCCGGACGCGGGCGAGACGAGAAACACGTTCGGGGATCCGCCAGAGATCTTCTGACACGGGGCGCAGTGGCACTGTCCTCGGAAGGCGCTTCGGGGATCGACTTCGATCTCGAATCTCAGCTGGCCGCAGTAGCAGCCTCCAGTCGCACGCATGATGTCGCCGCCTTTCATCGCCTTGCTTGCTACGTACCCGCGCACATGTGCGCCGAGGCCCGGGTGTGCCTCGATGGGAGGATGCGGGGTGCCGGTCGCTGCGCAACGCGATGCGCGGTGGAGCGAATTTCAGTTTACATTTTGTAAAGTTGAATGGTCCTCCGCGCACGGTGGGTGGACCGAATCTCACCGCGAACGGACGGCATGCCGATTGCAGAACTTCAAGACCAGGCCAAGGAGGAAGACGATGCAACGGATTTCAATCAGTCTGCTGAGCATTGCGTTTGCGCTAGCAGTCATGAGCCCACGCGGGGTCGATGCGCAAGAAGCCTTGAGAATCGCGCCGGGCATGCAGGGTCTCCTGGCACCCACGTCTTCCGACCCCTTTCTCGGGATGCGGATGGACCAAGACTTCGCCACCAAACAGAAGCGCTTTGCGATCGCAGGCTGGACGCTCATCGGAGCAGGCGTTGTTGGAGCGGCATTGGCGGTGCCGGCATCGAACTGGGCGTCGCCCTCCTCGACGTCCCTCTACAACATCGTGGACGCGCGCGCCTATAGCGTAGGAATCGGAATGCTGGCCGCTTCGGCCTCGGCCATCATCGCGGGAAGCGGTGTGTTGATCGCACGGCGCGTGCAGCGAAACAGATACGAGTTGCGAGTCGTGGCGGGGCCTTCCTTCGCGGGCCTGCGCGGAAGCTTCTGACCGCCATCGGGGTCACCCACCGCTTGCAATCGAGGCTGGGAAAGCAGAGAGTAGCCGAACCTCAACACCCCACTTCTGGAAAGCCGGGAGATGAACCCGAAGAGCACTGCGCCACGACCGGGTGTGGTCGTCGAAGACGACCGCACGGGAACAGACGTCGAAACCCTTCGCCGCGCGATCAGCGACAACCTGTTCTACCGGTGTGGGAACGTCCCCGCGCTTGCCACGCGCTCCGACTACTATCTCGCGGTGGCGTACACCGTGCGCGACCGACTCATGCAGCGATGGCTGAGCACGGCACGAGCCCTACTCGCGCAGCCTACCCGAGTGGTTTGCTATCTCTCGGCCGAGTACCTGCTGGGGCCGTCGCTCGGAAACGCGCTCCTCAATCTAGGAATTCGCAACGAAGTCGCGGAAGCCGTGGCCTCCCTAGGCCAGGATCTGGATGCACTGATCGACGAAGAGGGTGAGCCAGGTCTCGGCAACGGAGGGCTTGGCCGCCTGGCCGCCTGCTTCATGGACTCGCTGTCGAGTCTCGAGATCCCCGCCGTGGGGTACGGCCTCCGGTACGAATTCGGGATTTTCCAGCAACGCATCCAAGATGGATGGCAGGTCGAGCGCACGGACAAGTGGCTCCGCCAGGGCAACCCCTGGGAAGTCGCGCGCCGTGAGTACAGCTACCAGGTCGGATTCGGAGGTCACACCGAGCCGCATCAAGATGAAGACGGGCGCTACCGAGTCGTATGGCACCCCGCGAGTACTGTGAAAGGAGTTGCCTATGCGACCCCGATTCCGGGATATCGCGTCAACAACATGAACATGCTGCGCCTTTGGGCGGCGGAGGCGTCCGAGACGTTCGACTTCGGGAGCTTCAACGTCGGCGACTACTACGGAGCAGTCGAACACAAGGTCTCGTCGGAGACCCTGACCAAGGTGCTGTACCCGAACGACGAGCCTTCGCAGGGGAAGCGGCTCCGTCTTCAGCAGCAATACTTCTTGGTGTCATGTTCCCTGCAAGATCTCCTTCGACTGCACCAGTTGCGTGGCGGTAAACCCGAGAACCTTCATGAATGGTTCGCGATCCAGTTGAACGACACGCACCCAGCGCTGGCCGTGCCCGAGCTGATGCGCCTGCTACTCGATCAGTACGGAATGCCCTGGGACGCAGCCTGGGAGATCACGTCCAAGACGTTCGCGTATACGAATCATACTCTCCTGCCTGAAGCCCTCGAGACATGGCCACTGCCGATGTTCGCCGAGTTGCTCCCGCGCCACTTGGAAATCGTCTACGAGATCAATCGACGTTTCATGGAAGGAGTGCGCGAGGAGTATCCGAACGACGAGGGTCGGCAGCGACGCATGTCCCTCATCGACGACCACGGCACGGGAGCCGTTCGCATGGCGAACCTCGCCACGGTGGGCAGCTTTTCAGTGAACGGGGTCTCCGCACTGCACACCGACCTTCTAAAGACGCGCGTCATGCGCGACTTCCACGAGTTCTACCCAGGCAAGTTCAACAACAAGACCAACGGCGTCACGCCACGACGCTTCGTCGCGCTCTCGAACCCCGAGCTGGCCTCGCTGATCTCGGAGCATATCGGTGATGCCTGGATCAAAGACCTCGATCGGCTTCAAGAACTCGAAAGTCTGTGTGACGACGAGGAGTTTCAAGGGCGATGGCGCTCGGTGAAGCGCCGCCGAAAGCAAGACGCAGCGGCGCAAGCCAAGGCGATGATGGGAGTCGACGCAGACGTCGAGTCGATGTTCGACGTGCAGGTAAAGCGTATCCACGAGTACAAGCGCCAGCACCTGGCCGTGTTGCACGTCATTCACCTGTACCAGCGGCTCAAGGAGGACCCCGCTCTGGCGACCGCCCCACGAACTGTGATCTTCGGCGGCAAAGCCGCACCCGGGTACACGATGGCCAAGCTCATCATCAAGCTGATCAACTCCGTGGCAGAGGTCGTCAACTCGGACCGGGACACGCAAGACAAGCTCAAGGTCGTCTTCATTCCCAACTACAACGTCAAGACGGCCCAACTCGTGTACCCGTGCGCCGACCTCTCCGAACAAATTTCGACCGCGGGCAAAGAGGCATCGGGCACCGGCAACATGAAGTTCTCGATGAACGGGGCCCTGACAATCGGAACTCTCGATGGCGCCAACGTCGAGATCCGAGAGGCGGTCGGAGAAGAGAACTTCTTCTTGTTCGGGCTCAACACCGATGAGGTCCACGACCTCCGGGAGGGCGGCTATCATCCGTACGAGCGCTACACGGACGACTCAGATCTCAAACAAGCGATCGACCTAATCGGCTCGGGGCACTTCTCGGGAGGAGACGCGAGCTTGTTTCGACCGCTGGTCGACAGTTTGATTCATCACGACGACTACTTCGTGCTCGCCGACTTTCGATCCTACATCGAGTGCCAAGCACGAGTCAGCGAAACATGGGCCGACACTCGACGATGGACCCGAATGTCTATTCTGAACACGGCGCGAATGGGCTATTTCTCGTCCGATCGAACGATCCGCGACTACTCACGCGACATATGGCGCGTCGAGCCCAACCCGGTCGAGCTCGTGGATCTGGTGTGAAGGGCTAGAACACGAACTTCGATTGGTACGGGTCCCACCGGAGCTTCGCGCGACCCTCGTAGGCGACTCTCTCGTTCAGGCGTCGAAGCTTTCCCCTGCGAACCCCAAACATGATCCCAGAAACGATCACGCCCCAAAACCCGACGGCAAGGAACGGTGCTCCCACGCCCACCAACGCTTTGCCAGCGGTGGTGCAGCTGTAGTCGTTGTTGAACGAATTCTCGACACAGTTGTTGCTCGTGAACGCTGGAATCGTCAACGCCATACCGACCACCAATGACGCGGACGTCGCAATGAGAGCGTTGCGTGTTCGCTTGATCCCGCGCTCGAGTTCTGCACGCCGGTGCTCATCGTAGCTCAACCGTTGCGCGGGAGGTGGATAGCCTGCCGGGGGAGTCTGAACGATCTCCGTCGACGGCGCCGCTTGCGAGTCCTGCGCGAACGCGACCCCGGCGAACCCCAAACCAACCACGAGCGTGACGCTAATCCACTTCATCTCATCCCTCCGTCGTCGTAGAGGCTACCA
>JBATTM010000144.1:0-4361 GCA_049670545.1 Polyangiales bacterium | reverse complement strand
GCGACACTCTCCGCGGTGGACTACGCGATCACCGGGCCCAGCGGCGCCGCGGCGCCGGGCCGCCTCGAGCGTGTCGGAGTGGGCGGCATTGCCCCAGGGAGCGACCGGACAGTGATTTGGCGCGACTCTCTGGAACTATCGTCAAACACGTATCGCCTCGAGATCACCGCACGTGACGAGTCGGGAGCCGTCTTGTGCACGACCGAGCGCGAAGTCTCGATCGGCGGCTTGCTGCGAACCGAGGTAGTCGAGCAACTTGGGTGCGAGGGCCCGCCAACCGACCCGATCGGCGGCGCAGTCATCTCCTTACAGGCGCCCGCACCCAGCACGCTGGGCACAGCCCGCGTGTTTTTCGCCACCATCCTCTGTGGACACGACAACACTTCAGTCGTGGGCGAACGGAACCTGGTCTTGTCGGGGGAACGCATCGCAGATTTCGGAGCGGGGCCGATCGGAACCCGTGTGTGGACGACCGAGTTCGACCAGATTCCAGCCGGCAGGTGTCGCGCGACCGTGACCGAGGAGTTCGAGCCGGCGGTCGAAGCCTGCCGAGCGACTCTCGATTTCACCGTCGTTCCCGATGAGATCACCCCGGTGACGTTCGTGCTTTCCTGCGAGAGATAGGCGGCGGCGCACACGAATCTCCGGGCTTCTCCGATTTCTCGAGCCGGGGGGTTTGCGACTCGGGTTGGGAGCGCTAAGTCGGCGGTTGGGGTTTGCCCACCGTTCCCCGTCGCCTTCACCATGACACGCAACAAGAAACCCATCTTCCTCGCAGCGGGCGTGGTCATCCTCGTCGTGCTCGTCCTTGGCGGAGTCAAGGCCGCGCAGATCGGCGCCATGATCGCGGCGGGCGAGGCGTTCGTGCCTCCCGCACAGGCGGTGACCACGGCCGACGCGACAGAAGTGAACTGGACTTCGGAGCTGACCGCCGTGGGGTCGGTCGTCGCCGTCCAGGGCGTAACGGTCGCCAGCGAGGTTCCTGGCACGGTGACGACGATCGGCTTCAAGTCAGGCGACATGGTCGAGGCGGGCTCGGTTCTCGTGCGGCTCGACACCTCGATCGAGAGGGCTGAGCTCGCGGCGGCGGCGGCGAGCGCGAGGCTGGCGACTGCGGAGATTCAGCGAAGGGAGAACCTGCCCGCGGCCGGCGCGGTGAGTCAGGCTGACCTCGACGCAGCGGCAGCATCCGCGACACGCGCGGCTGCGGAGGTCGCCAACGTCAAAGCGGTGATCGCGAAGAAGACGATTCGGGCGCCATTCTCCGGTCGACTCGGAATCCGTCAGATCGATCTCGGCGAGGTCCTACAACCCGGCACCCCGATCGTCTCCCTCCAGTCGTCCGACCCCATCTATGTGGATTTCTCCCTTCCCCAGCAGGCGCTCTCTCGGGTGGCCCCTGGGCATACCGTCACGATCTATACCGACGCATTCCCCGACACGGAGTGGGAAGGCGAAATCGAGGTCATCGACGCCGAGGTCAGCACCAACACGCGCAACTTCACGGTGCGGGCAGTGATCGACAACCCCGGCGGGAAGCTTCGCACCGGGATGTTCGTGGATGTCGCAGCGCTCCAACCCGAGGCGCGCACACTGGTTGTCATTCCGGCGAGCGCAGTCCTCTTCGCGCCCTACGGGGACTCGGTGTACGTCGCGAAGGCCCAGGAGTCTGCATCTGACGAGCCACAGGCGACCGTGGAGCAGATCTTCGTGCGTCTCGGCGAACGGCGGGGCGACCTGGTCGCTGTCACGTCTGGCCTCAGCGCGGGCGACGTGGTCGTCTCGACCGGGGCGTTCAAGCTCCGGAACGGGATGAGCGTCATGATTCGCAACGATCTGGCCCCCGAAACCAGCGCCGACCCGAACCCGCCCAACGAGTAGTCGCGTGAAGATCACCGACCTTTTCATACGCCGCCCCGTCATCGCGATTGTCGTCAACCTCATCATCGTGATTGCCGGCCTTCAGGCGGTGCGGTCCTTGACCGTACGTCAGTACCCGCGAAGCGAGAACGCAGCGATCACGATCACCACTGCCTACGTCGGCGCCAACGCCGAGCTCGTTCGCGGCTTCATTACCACGCCCATCGAACGCGCCATCGCCGCCGCAGATGGCATCGACTACATCGCTTCCGAGAGCCTTCAGGGCGTCTCGATCATCCGCGCCAACCTCGAGCTCAACTACGACGCGGTGCGCGCGCTATCGGAGATCGGCGCCAAGGTCGACCAAGTACGCGGCGACCTTCCCCCTGAAGCGGAAGTTCCCGTTCTCGACGTCGTCTCGGTCGACAGTCAGTTTGCGTCCGCGTACTTGAGCTTCTCCTCGGACTTTCTTGGCCAGAACGAGATCACCGACTACATCGTCCGCGCGGTCCAGCCGCGGTTGTCAGCAGTCGAAGGCGTGCAGCGCGCGGACATCCTCGGGGCACGCACGTTCGCGATGCGCGTCTGGTTGAAGCCTGAGAGGATGGCCGCCCACAAGATCGGGCCGGCCCAAGTGCGCGGCGCCCTGGCGGCGAACAACTACCTCGCCGCTGTCGGGCAGACGAAGGGCTCCTTGATCCAGGTCAACCTCACGACCAACACCGACCTCGAGTCGGTCGAAGAGTTCAAGCGTCTCGTCGTCCGAGAGCAAGACGGGGTCATCGTACGCCTCGAAGACATCGCCGATGTGGCGCTGGGGGCCGTCAGCTACGACGAACGCGTCAATTTCACGGGACAGACGGCCGTCTTCATCGGAGTGTGGGTGTTGCCCAACAGCAACGCGCTCGACGTCATTGCACGCGTTCGTACCGAGCTCGATGCGATTAAGGAAGAGCTTCCCCAACAGCTTCAAGGCGAGATCGCCTACGACGCCACGAAGTACATCCGGAGTGCGATCAGCGAAGTCATCACCACGCTGGTTGAAACGCTCGCGATCGTGATCATCGTGATCTTCCTGTTTCTCGGGTCGTTCCGCGCAGTCATCGTTCCTGTGGTCGCGATCCCGATTTCGCTGATCGGTGCTGTGTTTCTGATGCAGCTCTTCGGCTTCACGATCAACCTACTCACCCTGTTGGCGATCGTGTTGTCGGTGGGACTGGTCGTCGACGATGCGATCGTCATGGTCGAGAACATCGAACGGCACCTCCGCGAGGGAATGACGCGGACCGATGCTGCGATTCAGGGGGCACGAGAGCTGGTCGGGCCGGTCATCGCCATGACGATCACCCTCGCCGCGGTCTACACACCCATCGCGTTTCAGGGCGGCCTCACCGGTGCACTGTTCCGCGAGTTCGCGCTCACGTTGGCGGGGGCCGTCCTCATTTCGGGCGTGGTTGCGATCACGCTCTCGCCAGTGATGTCCGCGACGTTCTTGCCGGAGCAGCGGAGCGAGCGCGGGCTGCCCGCGCGCATCGATCGTGGCTTTCGCCGACTGAAGGAAATCTACGCCCGCATGCTCGACGCGACGCTCGGAGCCCGGCCCGCGATCTATCTCGCATGGGTCGCACTCAGCGGCCTCGCCGTGGTGTTGTTCGTCATGTCCCCTCGTGAACTCGCGCCCAACGAAGACCAAGGCGTGATCTTCGGCATCGTCGACACCCCCGCCAACTCGACCATCAATCAGCTCGCCCCGTCGATCGAGGCGGTCAACGAGATGGCGCTGAGCTATCCAGAGACCGACTTCACCTTTCAGATCACGACCCCCGGCGGTGGCTTCTGGGGCATGGGGCTCAAGCCTTGGGATCAGCGGGACCGAACCGCGTTCGAGTTGATGCCGATCGTGAGCAACGAAGTCAACGGCGTCCCAGGGATTCGAACCTTCGCAATCCTGCCACCCGCACTCCCGGGCGGTGGCGAGTTTCCAGTCGAGTTCGTGGTCGCAGCCACCGCCGAGCCGAGCGAGATCCTGCAGTTCGTCAATGAGCTTCAGCAGAAGGCGATGATGAGTGGGATGTTCGCGTTTCCTCCCCTGATCGACGTCAAGATCGATCAGCCCGAAGCGATGATCAATTTCAACCGTGACAAAGTCGCAGAACTCGGTCTCAGTCTGCAAGCCGTGGGTCAGGAGCTCGGCTCCGCTGTCGGTGGAGCCTACGTCAACCGCTTCAGCATCGCCGGTCGTAGCTACAAGGTGATCCCGCAATTGGAGCGAAGCGCACGCTTGAATGCCGATCAATTGCAGAACATCTACGTCACCAAGCCGGACGGCGAGCTGATCGCGTTGAGCACGTTCGCGACGCTCGAAGATCGTGTGGTGCCCCGCTCACTCAATCGGTTTCAACAGTTGAACGCAGTGAAACTGAGCGGAGTGGCCATCCGACCGCTCGACGAAGCACTCACCTTCCTCGAGACGGAGGCTGAGACGATTCTCCCGCGCGGGT
>JBATTM010000143.1:0-4124 GCA_049670545.1 Polyangiales bacterium | reverse complement strand
CGCAACGCCGAGCGGTCTCCCGAGCGGTTCGCGGCTCTTGCGAGGTAGTAGTGCACGCTTGGATCCTCGGGATGGTCTCGAAGCAGAGCTTGGTCGTGGGCGGACTGGCTCGCATAAGTACCGCTTGCCCGATGGGTCTGGACGGAGGCCACGAGGAGAAGAGCGACGACAACAGACGCCGCGATTGGTCGCCGCATCCTCTGCACCGTACTGAGAACGTGCGGCCCAGCCGCAAGAAGCAGGAGTACCGAGGGCATGTAGAGATACCGGTCGAATCCCATCCAGAACGAGCGCGACACGATGACCACCGGTGCTAGCGTCGCAAGCGCGCCCCCGAAATAGACCACCCCGGGTCGGTCACGTTTCCACAAGAGCCACGTTCCGGCCAGGAGGACAGCGACGAACGCGAGGACATCGATTGGGGTCCACGGCCCGAGGAGCACCCAGGAGAGCGAACGCATCGCTTCCGCGCGAAAGAAGGCCAGCGACACTGCGGCCTGCGCGAAGAGCTTTGGAAGCGTCGCCCATACACCTGAGTCGAGAAGAACATCGTCTCCGCTCCCAAGGCTCCCCGCGAACGGAGCGAACGCAGAGCGAAGTGCGGCGTGAGCCGCAATGGCGACGACGATCGCGATACCGTAGGTCACGCGCCGCGAGGAGCGAGTCCGGAGCGCCCATGCAAGCCAGGCTGCCCCCGCGGCAAGGACGAAAGGAAGCTTGGAGCCGGCCCCGAGGAACGTGATGACCGCGACGAGCACTACGTCGACCGCGGGCTTCGATGTCGGGGCGCGGTCGAGATTCAACGCGAACACGAGGGCGACCAACCAAAAGCCGGCCACGAGGTCCGAGCGGCCGTTGATCCAGACGTACGCCTCGACCGCGGCGGGGTGTAGAAAGAAGAGCCCGGCAAGGCCTGCAGCCACGGATGTGACGAGTGGGCCGCCGACGTTTCGGGAGTCGATCTGCTGCCGGAGAACGGCGAACAAGAGCAGGGATGTCGCAACATGCAGAAGCCAGCTGACGAGATGGTGCAACCACGGAGCAGGCGCCAAGAGATGGGTACCGAGCAAGGTCAGCATCGTGATCGGACGATAGGGCCCGGCCTGATCCTCGGTGAACAAGTAGTAGGCGGCGTTGCGCCGAAAGACTGCGCCAAGCTCCGCCCAATCACCGTACAGGTAGTTGTTCACCATGTGCCAGTCGTCGCTGACCCAGGTCCCCGAGAGCCCGACCCAGGTGGCGGCCAACGAGACGGCTACGAGGGCAATCGCGAAGCCCGCTAGGTGTAGTTCCTGCTTTCGATCTCTCTGCTCCACCCCTGGGCCTCGCGTCCCAGATGGTAGTATAGGGGGATACGCAGCGCGAAAATCCGAGAAAGGCCCCATGTTTGGTTTCAAGAAGAAACGCCGCCTCGAACTGATGCAGAAACCTCTGCCGCCCGAGTGGCTCGAAATCGTGCATCGCAACGTGCCCTACGTCGCAAAGCTTCCTGAGAACGATCAAGCGCAGCTCCAGGGGTTGATGCAGGTGTTCCTCGACGAGAAGAATTTTGAAGGTTGCAATGGCCTCGAGATCACCGACGAGATCCGAGTCACGATCGCCGCGCAAGCTTGCGTCTTACTGCTCCGCAGGGAGACCAACGTGTACCCCAGGCTCCAGTCGATCTTGGTCTACCCCCATGCCTACGTCGCAAAGGGCATTCGTGCCGAAGATCAACACATCATGACGGACCGCCCTCAGGCAAGGCTCGGGGAATCCTGGGGCCACGGGGCTGTCGTGCTCTCTTGGGACGACGTGCTGAGCGGGGCATCCGATGTGCGGGACGGGCACAACGTGGTGTTTCACGAGTTCGCCCATCAGCTCGACCAGGAAAGTTCGGCGGGCCCGGGAGCCCCCACGCTCGAACGCCGTTCGATGTACCTGGCATGGGCTCGCGTGCTGGGACAGGAGTACGAATCGCTCCTCGACGATCTCGATCACCACCGTCGAACACTCATCGACCCGTACGGCGCGACCAATGCCGCCGAGTTCTTCGCGGTCGTGAGTGAGCTGTTCTTCGAGAAGCCCCGACAGCTCGCTCAGAAGCACCCTGAGCTCTACGAACAGTTGCGCAGCTTCTATCAGCAGGACCCCGCGCACACCTAGGTCAGAGCGTAAAGCCTTGGATACTGCCTAGGGCCACCGCGAGCTGGATACGGGCGTCGTTGTACTTCGCGAGTGCACGCACGTACTGGTTCCGTGCCGTGGACAGAGACGTCTGCGATGCAACCAGCTCGAGATTGTCGCTGACTCCGTTGAAGAATCGATCGCGGGAGAGCTTGAGGGCGAGTTCAGTAACCTTCAACTGCTCTGCCGTCGCCAGCACCTCTTGCGAGGCATACGTGATCGACTGAAGTGCGCTGCGTACCTGCTCGTCTGTGTCTTCCTTGAGTTGTCGCAAGACCTGCTCTGCCTCGTACTGTCGGCTCCGGGCTGCTTTGATCGCCCCCACCGTGTTGCCTCCGTCGAAAAGCGGGACGGACAGGACACCACCGATTAGGTAAGTACCGTTGACGTTGCTCGCGATGGTGTCTCCACTGCCCCCGTAGTTGACGCCGAAACCGAGGGCAGGAACCTGTTGCCCGACCGCGGCACGGTGCTTGTAGCTCGCGATGCGGATGGTCTCCTCGGAGAACTTGATATCCGGCCGGTTCGCCTGGGCCTCTCTTACGGCCTGATCGACGGGTGGTAGTGACACGTTCTGATCTCGTAGAGGCGTCGTCAGCGACACCGTGCTGGCTTGCGGGACCAACAAGAGAGCCTTGAGCTGGTTGGTGGAGACAGCGAGCGCGGTCTGGGCCTGAAGGAGGCGTGTCTCACTCGCCAGGGCTCTCGACTTAGCACGGGCCTTGTCAAGCGCGGTCGCGACCCCGGAATCGAACGCGACCTCGGTGTCCTTGTCGAGCTCCTTGGCAAGCGCGAGGTCTGCCTCGAATGCGTCGACGGCGCTTTGTGCCTCGAGTACTTGGACGTAGGTCTCGCCGACCTTTTGAAAGACAAGATGCGTCGACAGCACGTACTTCACCTCGGAACGATCGAGGCTTGCTTTGCCGGCCTGTGCCGCCCCGATAGCCGCGAGGCTGAAAATCGTCTGTGTAGCGTTCAACCTTGCGTCGAACGTGTTGAATGGCCCAAACACTCCGTTGCCAATCGAGAATTCATCGGGGTCGAGACCGACGGACACGAGATTGGCAGTGCGTCGGGTCTGCTCCATCGTCCCGGACACGTTTGGGAGGAGTCCGGAGAGACTCTGGAGGCGCTCCCCCTTGGCGGTTTGAATGCCTTGGCGGGAGATGACCGTTCGTACGTTGCGCTCGATCCCAAGACGGATGGCTTCATCGAAGCTCAGCGCGACAGGCCCCGTCGCTGGGTCGTTGGGCACTTCCGGGCGCGCCTGGGCCATCGCGTAGTCCGCAACGAGGCCGCTACAGAGGATCGCTGCCACGCACACGTATGCTGGGGCCTTCTCGAGCACCTCCAAATACTCGCGCAATGTCGCTCGTTCGGCGATTTTTCGGCTAAGCTCCGACCCGTGAAGCGCCGTCTCGTCATCATGGGAATCGTGCTGTTGGTCGTCTTCGGGGGCTTGTTCGCATGGAACATCCTCCGCGGGAAGCTCCGCAACGAGTACCTCGCCAAGCACGAACCAGGCCCCACGTCCGTGTCCGTCGTCGAGGTTGCCAAGCAACCGTTCCAGGCCTCCCTCTCGGCGGTCGGGACTCTCAACGCTGCGCAGCAGGTCGATGTGACGTCACAGACCGGCGGGAAGGTCACGAAGATCCTGTTTACCGACGGTCAAGCGGTGAACGAGGGTCAGCTCCTGGTCGTCCTCGACGACGATGCACAGAAGGCCCAACTCGCGGGGGCCATCGCGCAGCGCGACGAGGCAGCGGACGCGGTCAAGCGATACAAACCCCTGCTCGAGGAGGGGGCGATTTCGCAGCTGAAGTACGACGAGCTCGAGGACCAGCTAAAGGAAACCAACGCCCAGGTCGCGCAAGCGCGGGCAGCCGTCTCGTTCGTGCGGGTCACCGCGCCGTTCGCGGGTCGCGTGGGAATTCGGCAGGTGGATCTCGGCCAGATGG
>JBATTM010000142.1:0-10467 GCA_049670545.1 Polyangiales bacterium | reverse complement strand
GACCCAAGACCGACCCGTCACCGACTCGGTCGACAAGTGGGCCGCGGAACTCGCCGCCGATCCGGACAAGCGGGCAGTTGCAGAGCAAATGATCAAGCGGATCGATCCGGCCGACCTCGAAGCCTGGGAATGGCCGGTCGACGCCATGTGGTTACCCTTGGAAGCCGCCGGCGGGAGCGTGCCGGCGACCCGCAAACGAAACTCCTACACCTTTCAACGACGAGTCATGTTGGCGCTCAAGAAGGACATCCACACGCGTCCCCATGGAAAGCTCGTCAAGCGCATCAAGTACTATTGCGATGTGCTGTTGCGCGAATAGAGGAGTCGGCGCCTAGGTTGCCCGCGCGATGACGACTTGAGACTCGGTGTCGCGGTTCACGGGTTGTGACGAAAAATCGCCACGATGGGATTCGACGGTGAAACCATTGTAGTGGAGCAGTGCCTCGAGTTCCGCGGGGAAAAACTGCCGCTGGGCAAGTGGCGTGCAAAACGATCGGCGCGGGTCGGTTGGATGTTCGAAGTCCAGCATGATCGTCTCCACCTGGGTTCGGGGGTCGTAGCTGAAGTACTCGCTATATCGATAGCGCTCGCCGTCGCGGGGGTGACGCACGACGCCCCCGCGGAATCTTCGCGATGGGAGGCGGCTCAGGCTCTTGGGATCGGGGACCAGAACGTCGAAGGCGAACCGCCCACCTGGCGCCAGGTGATGGTGAACCGTGCGGAAACCCTTCTCGAGTTCGTCGCGTGTGTAGAGGTGGTTCCAGACATGAAAAGGCGCGATCACCAGTGGAAACTTGCGGCGGAGCCGAAGCTTCTGAAGGTCTGCCTGACGGAGTTCCACACGAGCGCGGGTCGCTTCGGGCAGCGGTGCGACTCGCGCCTTTGCCTGCGCGAGCATCGGTGCCATCGCGTCTACTCCCACGACGTCGACGCCTGCGTCCGCGATCGACATCGCCACCCGGCCGGTGCCCACGCCGAGTTCGAGCACCGGACCCCCTGAGTCGAGCGCCAGTTGCGTATAGAACTTCACGTCATGGCGCCTCTTGCGATACGCCTGGTCGTAGTAGCGGCCGTCGGCGTAGTGTGCTTCCGCACCGGAACCGCGTCCTTTGCGTGGGCGTGAGGGACGATCAGTCACGGGCCTGGCACAGATGAGTAGCGAGTTCCGCGAAGCCTCGACCACGTTCGGCATCGGTGACGAAACGAGGCGGTGTCGGCAGGCGAGCGAGATGAGCGCGGACGTTTGCGACGCCCACGCTGAGCGGAAAATGCGTGAATGCTGCGGCGTCGTTTCCGCTGTCTCCGACGAATACCCATCGACCGAGTTCTGCATCGAGGTCGAGGTCGAGCACTTCGCGGAGCGCTCGTTGTGCGCCACGCGCTTTGTTCCAGCTTCCGGGGACCGCGTGAGCGTGCACCGTCGACACGCTGCTTGCGGCGCCGTTGCGTTCGATGAGCGCGATGAGGGTGTCGATCTCGTTCGGTGGAAGAGTCACTTCTTCACCGATGTCGAATGCGAGGTCGCAACGCCTCGCGCCTCGGTCGTTCGCGAGACGAACATGAGGCATCGCGTCTGACACGGCCGCTCTGATGCGTTCGAGCACGTCGTGATGTGCCTCGCGCGTGCTGCGGTCGTCAAAGTACCCGTCGAGTACCCGGATGCCGTCCGTCCAGGCCCAGCCGGCTCCATTCTCGCCGATCGCGACACGCACCGGCCACATCCTCGCGATCACGTCGGTCCAGCCAAGCGGCCGTCCAGTGACGGCAACCAGGTCGAAACCGAGGCGGCTCAATCGGTGCATGGCGGCGAAGGCTTCTGGGTCGAGAACTCCGCCGCTTGTCACTGTATCGTCGATATCGAAGATCACCCCGCGGACGTCGGTGGGATCGAGCTTTTCATAGTGTTTCATCGGTCAAACCCCCCCATACCACACCCCCTGGACTTGCAGACGTCGGCACGGGAGCGTACCGTGGTCGAAGGAGGGAAACCGTGCCCAATCTAGGATTTGGCGAGCTAGTCATTGTCTTCTTGATCGTGATGCTGATTTTCGGCGCAGGCCGTCTTCCGCAGATCGGTGAAGGCCTCGGCAAGGCGATTCGCAACCTGAAGCGCGGCCTCAACACCGACGACGATATCGACATCACACCGAACGAGAAGCAAGTCCCCGACAAGGCGGCTTCCCGGATCGAGGATGCCGATGTGGTCGAGTCGAAGGTCGAGACCAAGACCTGAGGCGTCGGCGGGGTTCCAACCGACGCTACGTGGCTGCCGGTGGCTTCGACTGACCCTCTCGTCGTTCGATGAGCGAGCGACAGAGCAGCCGTAGCGCAGGCGAAAGCCCAGATGCGATCGACGCCTCTTTGAGCTCCGCGGGCCGGAGCAGGGGCGCGAGCAGCAGCGCCGTGTCGAGGGGGCAAGCGGGGTTTCGCAGGATTGCGTGTCGCGGACGATAGCGAACCACCCAGCGGCGATGCCGATAGACGGTTTGCAGCACACCCGGATCGTTGGGTCGCATCGCACAGATGCGCACGACGTCATCTTCCGTGAGGGCGGGGTTGTCGAGAAGGATCCGGACGACGTCTGGGTGCGGGTCGTGAACCACCCGCTGGATGAGGTTTCGGTCGTGTGTACGGGCGAGGGACTTGCGCTCGCCGAGGGTGAGCGGCCGCCCTCGACCAAAGTCGGGGACACGTCGTGCGCTGTCTTCTACGTCTTGGTCGGCAGGTCGAATCAAGAAGTCGGCGAGATGGTGGAGTTGTCGAGCCCGTGCTTCGCTCCCGAGTTCCGTGCGACGCTCGGCGAGCCTTGGTTCGAACAATGCCCAGCCCAACGCTAGGAACGTCAGCTGCGCATCTGCTTGGCCTCGACCCGCGCGGTCCTGCGCCACGTCGATGAATTGCAATCCTTCCTCGAGTGATGCGCCTCCGATTCGCTCACAAATCAGACCGACGCGCATGGAGATGTCTTCCACGCGACCAAGGCGTTTGAAGAACGTGGACAATGGCGTGTCGTCAACCACGAGGGGCCCCAAGACAGAGCCTAGCGACGGGTCCACGGAATGCCAGCTTGACGCAATGCGTCGCGGCGCTAGCCTGATAGGCGATGTCGCAGCAGGAGCAGGTTCGCGTGATCAAGCGGTATGCGAACCGCAAACTCTACGACACCCGCGATAGCCGGTATGTCACCCTCGACCGTATTGCGGAACTCGTCCGCAATGGAGAAGACGTCAAAGTCCTCGACAACCGGTCCAAGAAGGACCTCACCAAGGTCACGCTGGCGCAAATCATCTACGAAGAGCAAAAGAGCGGCCACGCGACGACATGGTCCGTCGGCAGCCTCCGCGAGTTCATCCAGGAGGGCCGGGAGCGGTTCCTCGCTACCCTGAAAGAAGGCCCCGTCGGGAAGCTCGTGGGGCGGGCCGAGGAGATTGGTGCCGAAGTTCGAGGGGCTGCGGACGATCGGGTTCGTGCCCTTCTCGATGGTGCCGCGGCCCACGTGAAGCAGCTCCAAGGTGAGATCGCCCGTCTTCAGGCTCGAATCGAGGAGCTGGAGGCCAAATTGCGCCAAACGGCCGAGCGAACGACCGGTCGAAGCAGCCCGGACGATCCACCGGAATAAATCCCGGGTCGGCGGGTTCCTGCTAGTAGGTCCATGGTCAAACGCGCGCGAGAACTCGACAATCGACGACACCTCTTCGAGGCTGACGCGCGCCCCCATCTCGACAATCTATACGCGACGGCGCTGCGGCTCACGAGGTCCCCCGTGGACGCTGAAGACCTGGTGCAGGACACCCTTGTCCGTGCCTATCGATTTTACGACCGCTTCGAGGCGGGGACGAACTTCAAAGCTTGGCTTCTCCGTATCCAGATGAACACCTTCGTCAATCGATATCGGCGTGCCATCCGGGAACGCCAGGTGTTCGATGGGCCCATGGCGAAACCCGTCGGCGACGGCGTGATGAGCCGGGCGACGATGCGTGGCTTGACCGATCCTGTGGGCGACGCGCAGCGTCGATTGATCGGGCATGAGATCACCCGGGCGTTCGACGGCCTCGCCGAAGACGCGCGTGCGATGGTGCTGCTCGCTGATGTGGAAGAGCTCTCCTACAAAGAGATCGCCGAGATCATCGGCTGCCCCATCGGCACGGTGATGTCCCGGCTCCATCGAGCACGAAAGCAGCTGCAGGTGTCGTTGCAGGATCAAGCGATTCAACTCGGGATCATTTCTCGTGAGGAGCCGGAGGAGGCCGACGAACCGGTGTCCCTCGAAGCGTTTCGAACGCGAAAGGCGGGGAGGTCGTGAGCTGTAGACTGCTACGCAAGCATCTCGGTGCGTACGTCGATGGTGAGATCGATCCTGCGACGCAGATCGAGTTCGAGCGACACATGGAAACCTGTGTCCAATGCCAAGAACACTTGGCGTTCGAGGCGTCTTTGCGTGACCAAACTCGGGACGCCCTTGGGCATATCGATGCGCCCGACGCCCTTTGGAGTCGTGTTCTTCATCGTCTCGACGAGATCGATGAGGCGCGCCTCGATCACGTGGGTGCCGCGCATCCTCGCCCGATGCAGTGGAAGCAGGCCTGGCCCATCGCCGCGGCGGCGGCGGCTCTCCTCGTCCTTGGTGGTGTCGTCGGTTTGCCTGAGGGCAGCAGCTACCAAGGCGCAAGCATGGGGATGTTGCAAGATGTCGTGAATCTGCACGCGCAGGGGCTTCCATCGGACGTGCAAGCGGATGAGCCCCAACAGGTCGCCCGCTACTTTCGGGGAAAGACCCCGTTCCCGGTCACCCCGGCACGCTTCGACGGCCAGACCATGCGGCTGGTGGGGGCGCGATACATCCGTGTCGGGGGCCAACCCGCAGCTGCGCTCTACTATTTGCATGGCGGACGCCGTGTCACGCTACTCGTCTTTCGTGACGCGAATATCGTCGCGACCGCGGAGCGCACACATGTGGGCGGACGTGAGCTCTACTATCACAACGTTGGCGATCACGTCGTCACCATCCGCCAGCATGGCGGACTCAACTACGTCTTTTTCGGTGACCTCGAGCGCCCCGCGCTGTTTCAGCTGACCGCGAACGCACGCGTCAGCGACTGACTCGCGGCCGCAGCGGTGCCTGGAAGAACCCGATGTCCGTTGACAGGGCAAGCGTCCGGCATCTATGCTCTTTTTTGACGCTATCGGAACTTTGCAAGTTCGAGGGGGAATGCATTGCACCGCGTCTTGGTGATCGACAGTGAGGGTGAGTTTGCAGCGAGCTTGAAAGCCGCCTTGGGGCGGTTCGACGCCGAGGTGGAGCTCGCCGCCGATGGAGCCTCCGGCATGCGGGCCGCCAAGGCGAACAAGCCTGACCTGGTCGTCCTTGCAGTCGAGCTGAGCGACGACAACGGCTTCTTGGTGGGAAGAAAACTCAAGCGCAGCAAGCGTTTGGGGCACGTGCCCATCATCATTCTGTCAAACGACGAGAACGCTGATAACCTGTTCGAGCAGCACAGGAAGACAAAATCGAAGGCGGAGGACTATGTTCACCGGCCTGTGAGCGTTGAAGACTTGGTCTCGCGGATCGAAGCGCTCGTCGCGCTCGAACCGGTCGAGGCAGACGAAATCGAGATCGAAGGGGAAGACGAGATGTCTGACGAGAACCACAGTGATACGCCTACGAGAGTCGGAGAGGCTCCCGAGATCGACGACGAAATCGACGCGTTTGCCGACGACGCATTCGATGCGTTGATGATGGGTGGTGGCGACAAACCCGCAGCGGCGGCCGCATCGGAGCCCGTTGCGGAAGAGGCCAGCGATCCGGCGACAGGCGAATACGAAGACGTCGAACTCGACGATGTGATCATGGTCTCGGATGCGCCCCCAGAACCTTCGGTGGTTCCCAGCTCGGTACCGCCCGCTGCGCCCGCGGAGTCGATGCGACCCCCACCTGGTGAAGGAACCGGGACGGTGGAGATCGCGCGAATGAAATCGGAGATCTCACAGCTCAAGGCGAAGCTAGCGGAGTCGTCCGGCGGAGTTTCCAGCCGCCAGTTCCTCGACCTGCGAGAGACGCTGAACTCGAAAGACAAAGAGATCTTGGATCTCCGCGATCAGCTGAGCGGCAGGGACAAAGAGATTCTCGAGCTCAAAGACCAGTCGATTGCCCTCGAGCGCGCAGCGGCGGATTTCGGAGAACAGACTGCCGAGCTCCAGCGAGACGCGGCGAACGCCCAGGATGCGATCGCCAGCCTCACGGAAGACAAGGACGCCGCAAACAAGCGCTTCGAAGATGTGAAGGCTCGCTTCGAGCGAGAGCAGGACAAGGCGCGCACTCTCGAGCAGTCGCTCAGCGAAGAGCGCGAGGGCCGCGCCGCTGACGTTCAGGCGCTCAAGAGCACCCACGACGCGGAGCTTGGAAAGAGCGCGATCGCACACGAGGACGCGCTCACTTTGGTGAAGGCCGAAGCGGCGGCGGGGCAAGCGAAGCTTCGCGAAGACAGCGAGGCGGCGCTTCAGGCGGCCGCACAAGACAAAGAAACGGCCCTCGGGACGCTTCGTGCAGAGTTGGCAGATCAGCAGTCTGCCGTGCTCGCGCAGGCCGCCGCAGAGGCGGAAGCATCGAAGCAGGCGGCAGTGACCTCGCTTCGCGAGGAACTCGACACGCAAGCTGCGGCACAGGTCACGGAGGTCGAGTCCGCCTGGAAACGCACGCTTGCGGAGCGCGAAGCCGCCTTGCAGGGCGAGAAGGACCTCGAGGTCGAGACGCTCGAAGCCGAACATTCGAAGCAGCTCGCGACGCTGGGGCGGAAGTTGGCCGACACGGAAGCCGAGCTTTCGGGGGCACGGGAGCGTGAGCAGCTCAACGCAGAGCGGAGCGCGGAGCTGGAGACCAAGCTCACGGAGACCCAGGGCTCGCTCGCGACGACCAGTGCCCAGCTGGATGAGGTGGCAGAAGTGCGAGAGCGCCTGCAAACAGAGCTTGCGGAAACCACGGAGGCGCGGGACTCGCTCCAGTCGTCGTTCGACGAGGGCGTGGCCAAGGTTGCACTTCTCGAAGGTGACAAGCGCGATCTCGAATCGCGCGTGGGCTCCCTGGAAGCGGTGAAGTCGCAGCTCGAATCGAAGCTCTCTGACTCGATGCACAAGATTGCGACCGACGAGGCGCTGTTGGAGCGAGTTCGTAAAGCGATGGCCATCGGTCTGGCCCTGCTCGAGGAACAGAGCAAGAACGCGGTCGGGGCTAGTGCTGAGAGGGACGGCGTTTCCGAGGACGCCGAGTAGAGATCGGACGAGTCGACGCAAGACCAGGTGCGCTCGGGATCCGGCCGCGTTGCGTGCAATGACGAACCTCGTCCGCGAGCGATCTCCGGGTGAGGGGATCGATGCGAAGGGGAGCGAGTCGGTCGAGGAGAGCGCCCGCGTTCGGCGGGCGATCCATCCTGTCACTGCGCAGTAGCGACTCGATGGTGTCGACGAGCAGCGCCGACGCATCTCCCGCGAACCACGTGAGAGGTTCCCATTCTCCGCGGCGCGCGCGCTCGAGGGTTTCGATATCGTTCTCTCCGTCGAACGGTCTTCTGCCAGCGAGGCACTCGTAGAGAAGAACGCCGAGTGAGAAGAGATCGGTGCGCGCGTCGTAGTGGCGGCCGATTGCGTACTCGGGCGCCATGTAGGGAATCTTTCCCTTGAGCGCAGTACTCTGCAGGCTATCGGGTCGGTGGGTTCGTTTCGCGATTCCGAAATCGGCGAGCTTGACCTCGCCCGCGTAGCTAAGCAGGACGTTGGAGGGGGAGACGTCACGGTGGACGATCCCGGCCGCGCGACCGTTGTCGTCGGCGGTGTGGGCGAAGTCGAGAGCCGATGCGAGTGCACGTGCGAGGTGTATGACCAACTCGGGATCGAGGCGCTCCCCGTACTCACGGAGGGAGCTGAGGAGTCGTCGAAGATCCGTCCCCTCGATCAGCTCGAGCGTGAGGTAGTGCGCACCCTCGACGACCCCGAAGTCCAACACGCGTGCGATGTGATTGTGGTGCAGGAGTGCCGACAGTCGCGACTCGCGTAGAAACATCTCGATGAACTCGGGGTCATCTTGGAAGGTCCCGAGGACACGTTTCAAACACACGCGCTGTTGAAAGCCGGCTGGACCTCGGCGGACCGCGACGAACGTCTCGGCCATGCCCCCAACGCCGAGGCGTTCGCGGAGTTCGTAGTCGCCGAACATCTGTGGGAGCACCGCCACGGCCAATCCTGCAACGTATCACAGGTAGCGCAGCGGCGATTGCTCAGGGGAGGGCCTCCTCCAGCGCGCTGAGGCATAGCTCGACGTGCTTCGTCGTGGACGACGCGCCCATCAGGCCGATTCGCCAGGCATTTCCAGCGAAATCACCGAGACCGCCGCCGATTTCGAGGCCGTGTGCCTCGAGCAAGGCTGCTCGCACCGTCCGGTCGTCGGCGTGCGCCGGAATGCGTGCGAGGGTCAAGGGCGGCAGTCGAACGTCTGGTTGGACTGGGAGTTCGATGCCGAGTCGCTCGAGCCCCGAGGCAAGCGCGAGGGCGTTGTTGCGATGACGCTGATATCTCGACGGCAGGCCTTCCTCGTGGACTTCGCGGAGCGCCTCGTGGAGGGCGTACACCATGTTGACGGGGGCAGTGTGGTGGTACACCCGGTCCGAACCGAAATAGCGACCGATGAGGGTGAGGTCGAAGTACCAGCTCTGGACCGGCGAGGTGCGCGCGTCGACCGCCTGAATTGCGCGTTCAGAAAAGGACACGGGTGAGAGTCCTGGAGGACACGAAAGGCATTTCTGCGTGCCCGAATAAACCGCATCGATACCCATGGCGTCGACTTCGAGCGGAACCCCCCCGAGCGACGTGACGGCGTCGACGAGGAGAAGAGCCCCGCAGGAGTCGGCGATCGCACGAAAGGGAGCGAGATCCTGGAGGACGCCAGTCGACGTCTCGGCGTGCACTACGGCCAGGATCTTGAATCCACCTGCCCCGGCTGCTCGGGCGACGTCGTCCGGGTCGATCGCTTCGCCCCAGGGGGCGTCGACGACCGTCACCTCCGCCCCGCAGCGGCGTGCGACTTCGGCCATCCGACCACCGAACACTCCGTGTCGACAGATCAACGCACGCTCGCCGGGCTCCAACAGGTTGACGAAACAGGTTTCCATCCCGGCGGATCCGGTTGCGGAGATGGGTAGGGTCACCTCGTTCCGCGTGCCGAACACCCCCCGAAGCATCGACTGCGTCTCGTCGAGCACCTTCAAGAAGTACGGGTCGAGATGCCCTACCGTGGGTCGGCCGAGGGCCTCCAACACGCGGGACGAGACATCCGAGGGCCCAGGTCCCATCAAGACCCTTCGTGGTGGTATCATCCCCCAACCATACCCACATTAACCCCATCTAAAAGGGGACAGTCCCCTTTTAGATGCAGGGCTTAGTGGAGGCGGCGGTAGACGCCGACGACCACGCCGAGGATCTGGGTGCTGCGCCAGTCGTTCTTGGGAATGAGGATGGGGGCCATGTCTTTGTTGGCAGGCTGGAGGCGGATGTGCTCGCGCTCCGGGAAGTAGTACTTGCAGGTGGCCTCGTCGCCGACGAGGGCGATGATGACCTCGCCGCGATTGGCGGTCAGTTGCTTTCGGACGAAGACGAAGTCGCCGTCGAAGATCCCAGCCTCGATCATCGACTCCCCGGTGACGCGAAGCCCAAACACATCGCGCTGCCCACCGATGAGCATTCGGTCGATGTGAACGGTGTCGTCGGGCGCCTCGATCGCCTCGGAAAGCGCGCCGGCCGCGACCCGGCCCACAATGGGAATCTCGATCAGGTTGTCGTTTGCGGCGGGAGGGCGACTACTCGGCTTGCCGTCTGGTGTGCGCATCAGCCGGAGGGTCCGGGATTTCATGTCTTCGCGTGTGAGGTAGCCTTTGCGCTCGAGGGCGCGAAGGTGGTCGTTCACCCCGTTGGTGCTGCGAATCCCCAAGTGATTGCCGATCTCACGAAGCGTGGGTGGGTACCCCCGGGCGTGAATCGAATCGGAGATGTACTCAAGAACCGCTTTTTGACGCTGTGTCAGCTTCTGCATGCCTTCCCCCGCAAGTTCGCTAATGTTTCCCTGGGCCCTGTACAGATGTCCCCTGTAAGGTTGGTCAGGTGGGATAAAGGTACAGATCGTCGCCAAGTTTGTCAAAGAACAGACGATCTTTCGGCTTTCGGCGGATCTATCGGTCGGAGGGGCCGCCGTTGCCGTCCCCATCGCCGTCGGCCTTGGGGGGAGGGCTTTGGCCCGGCCGCTGCGTCACGCGCTCTTTCCATGCAGTCGAAATGACCTCTCCTGGTGAGAAGCCGAGGAGGCCCGTGAGGCCCTTGCCGTCGGTCAGCCCGTGCCAGAAGCCGGCGGCGATGCGGGCCACCTCGTCGGGGTCCATCTCCTCGATGGCCTGAAACGCGTAGAGCGCCAGCCCGGCGACTCCGTTC
>JBATTM010000141.1:0-5707 GCA_049670545.1 Polyangiales bacterium | reverse complement strand
GGACCGCGTCGTGCGACGATTCGGTTGCTCTGCTGGCGCGCTCGCTGGGCGCCCGCACGGGCTTCGTTCATGGTTTCTTCGGCGGCGCCACCTTCTTCGAACGCAGATGCGAGGAACTCGCTCACGTGACGCACCTTGGTCCGGTCTTCGGGCGGCATGGTGTCCGAGCCGTTCACCGAGGGGGCTCGCGCGGGGCTTGGTTGGCTACCGCGTTCGTAGACCCCGGGCTCGGCTCGCTCTTCGACGATGCGTTGCACGAGGGCGCGCGAATCGGGATCCATCTTGATGAACTTGATACCCATCCCAGCAGGGTTCTCGGCATCAGCGCTCTCGGGATCACGTCGCCACACGACGCGCCCGACTCCGTGAATCAGGCTCGACTGGTCTTGAAGCAGAAATTCGAACTTGAGCAGCGTACCCACATCAAGCGGCTTTTTGGCCTTGATGAATACGCCCCCTCGCGAAATGTCACCGCTGTTGCGTTCGATGAAGTCCTCGAGCGTGGCGCTCTTGTAACGGATCTTCAGCGAAAGCAGCGTGCGCTTGTCTTTGCGTGCGTCTGCCATGCGTGCGTTCTTTTGCCCCCAACCAAAAGATTACTCATCGGTTGGTGAAGCAACAAACGAATGTGCCGAAATTCGTGGCTCTACCCGAGAGCCACCTGGCGGGACAACCGCGCAGAGAACGCGCGCGAGGCACCCAACGTGGTCTGGAGTCGCACATCGTCGCCACGCGGAACGCCTGTATTTGCACCGTGGAAGTGCGCGACCCACTGGGTGTCCGAGCAGTCGCTGATCGTGGCGTGATGGGTCGTGAAACCTGCCGCAGAGAGTTGCCGAAGCGCGTCCGCGAATGCACTGACACTGGAATCGATGACGCGGTCTCGGGTCGTCTCAAGAAGGCCGAGAGGATCGGCGGCGATCGTGCATGACGCACAGGCATCCGCGAGCGAGTCGGCCTCGACGTGGATCTCATGACGATCCGCTTCGATGCAAGACGTGCGCACGGCAGCGCGATCCCAGGGTGACAAGGCTCCGCCTGCGGCGGCGAGAGCCCCCGCGTATCGTTCGTTCAACTCGGGAGCTACGGCGAGCATGGGGGTCATCGCGAAGCGGCGATGTTCGAGCTCGGCGTGCGGGACGTGAAGGCCGTCGTCATCGAAGGCACCCTGCGCATCCCACAAGAAGTCGAGATCGAGGCTGCGCGGGCCCCATCGCTCCGCCGTACTTCGATCACGACCAAGACGCCGCTCGACCCGGAGCAGCACGTCAAGAAGCGCGAGGGGGTCGAGGTCCGTCCGCACCCGATACGCCGCGTTGAGGAAGTCCGGTTGTGCCGGCCCCAACGGCTCGGTCTCGTAGAGAGGCGACATCGCCATCATCTCCACGCGTCGGTGCGCTCCAAGCCAAGCGCCCGCACCCCGGATCGTCGCCTCACGCGACCCAAGATTCGACCCCACTCCCACGACCACATCCCGCAACACATTAACCCCAGAGAAAAGGGGACAGTCCCCTTTTTTTGGGGGTGATGCAATTGTGGGGGGCGGGGAAGGCGGGTAGGTTGGGTCGCATGTCGGAGATGCCGCTTTTCGAGCGGCTCGAGGAACGGGAGCCGGATGACGGCGAGCGTGTTTTTCGGGTGGGCGAGATCAACCGTGCGGTGCGGTTCAGCCTCGAGGATGGCTGGCCGAGCGTCCTGGTCGAGGGCGAGTTGTCGGACGTCCGCCGCGCACGTGGACACGTCTATTTCAGCCTCAACGACGAAGATGATGATGCACAGCTCCGCGGCGTGATGTTCCAGTCGGACGTTCGGCGCACCAAGGCTCCACTCGAGGACGGGGCACGCGTGCGGTTTCGGGGGAAGCTTTCGCTCTACCAGCCTAGGGGTCAGTTCCAGCTGATCGCTCGCTCCGCCAAGCCGGTAGGAGAAGGTGACTTGGCGGCACGGTTCCGCCAGCTTCGCGACAAACTGGAGGCGGAGGGTCTGCTCGATCCGGCGCGCAAGCGGCCTCTCCCACACCTACCGCGGGTAGTCGGCGTCGTCACCAGCCGCACGGGCGCCGCGGTACGCGACATCATTCAGGTGGCCTCGGAGCGATGCCCCGTTCGTCTCGTCGTCGTCGACTGCCGAGTACAGGGCGAAGATGCCCCGCGCTCGATCGTGGCCGCACTCGAAGCCGTGCAACGGTTGGAGGAGCTCGACGTCGTCATCGTCTCACGCGGCGGAGGCGCTGCGGAAGATCTTTGGGCGTTCAACGATGAATCGGTGGCCCGCGCGATCTCGGCGTGCCGCGTTCCGATCGTCAGCGGGGTCGGACACGAGATCGACGTCACGATTGCAGACCTGGTCGCCGATGTGCGCGCTGCCACTCCTTCGAATGCGGCCGAGATCGTCGTACCCGAGCGAGAGAGCTTGATGCGGGAAGTACGCTCACTCGAACGTCGACTCATCCAAGCCTTCGAGAACCGGATCGGGGGCCTCAAGCTCCGGTTGGAACGCCTCCTTCGACCGCTGTACGGGGCTCGACGCGTCATCGCCCCGATCCGGCGAACGCTCGTCACACAGCGCGAACAGCTCGGGCAAACGATGCGCGGCGGGCTCCGGACGCGTCGCCAACGCCTGACCGAGCTCCGCACGCGGCTCGACCGCCATGACCCCCGATCGACGCTGCGCGCGGATCGCCAGGCACTCGCTGCGACCATTGCACGACTGCGCGATGCGGGTCGAACTCCAGTGCAACAACGGCGAGAGGCACTCGTGCGGCTCACCGCCATCCTCGAAGGCTGCGGCAAGCCAATCATCCGCGACGCGAGGGCGCGTCACGCCGCGGCAGCAGGGAGGCTCGACGCGTTCTCGCCGCTCCGTGTGTTGGAGCGGGGATACGCGATCGCACTTCACGCGGAAACGGGAAAAGCAGTGCGACACGCGAACGAGGTCAACCCCGGCGACCGCGTCCAGGTGCGCGTATCGGACGGAGAGTTTGCCGCACGTGTGGAGGAGGACGCATGACCGACCCGATTCGCCTTGGGATTTTCGGTTATCCCGTCGCCCACTCGAAGTCGCCCGAAATGCACGGCGCCGCTGCCCAGGCGGTCGGCATTCAACTCGAGTACGAGCGCTTCGAGGTCGCTCCCGAACAGCTCGCCCAGGCGGTCGCGGACAAGCACCGCGCGGGAATCGACGGCTACAACGTCACCGTCCCCCACAAACAGGCCGTGATGGAGATGCTCGACGACGTCGCCCACAGTGCGCGCACAATCGGCGCCGTGAATACTGTCTTACACGCGGACGGGCGCTACGTCGGACACAACACGGATGCCCTCGGGCTGGTTCGCGCGCTGGTCGATGCGCAGGTTCCATTGGAAGACGCACGCGTCGTGGTTCTCGGCGCCGGCGGTGCCGCGCGAGCCGCCGTAGTGGGCTTGGCGGAGGCGGGCGCCAGTGAAATCGCCGTACTCGCACGACGCCCCGAGCAGAGCGAGGCCCTGGCCGATTCGCTGGTCGAAGCCCTCGACTGCGTCGTCGAGGGTGCGGCCTTGAGTGATGCGCAATGGCACTTCGACTCCGCGTCCCTCGTGGTGCAGGCCACGAGCGCGACGCTGGGCACCAACCCGCGAGCGGCAGAGTTCTCGGCGATGCTGCCCATCGATGCGCTCCCTGACGACGCTGCCGTGATCGACATGGTGTACAAGCCGCTCGAGACGACCGTGCTCCGTGCTGCGCGCGCACGTGGCTTGAAGGGCGTCGACGGGCTCGGCATGCTCTTGCACCAAGGCGCGATCGCCTTTGAAATGTGGACAGGCCAGCGCCCGCCGCTCGATGTGATGCGACGCGCCCTCGGCGACTAGAGCGCATCCAGCGTTACATCAAGACGCCGCGTTCGGGCTCGACCGGTGCCGGCAGATCGGTCTCCCCGAGCTGCTGCCGGAGGTCGATCTCGATCGTGCGACACAGCGCGGTCATCGGAGTGTCGTTCGGCTCGTTCTCGAATGGGTTCTTTAGGCTGGCGCCGAGCTGCTCGACGACCATGAAACTGAGAACAATCACGACCGCACCGACGAGCTCGATGGGCGTCACTTCGTTTTGGATCGGGTTGAGAAACGCCACAGGAACCGCGAGCGCAGTAATCCAGACCATCAACTTCGAAGCCAGGCGCACTTCATCGGGGAACGCAGTGTTCTTGATGCGTTCACAGCCCCCTTGAATGTCGTAGAGACGGTTCAACGTCGAATCGAATTGCATCAACAGAACTTGCTGGGACGTGTCGGTTCCGATGATCTCGGCAAGCCGATCGGCCTGTCGGCGATTGAGCTGCGTCGGCTTGTTCACGTAGCCCTTGACCTCTTCGAGTTCCCCGGGCCGCAGGAACGGGGCGAGTTCGTCCCAGGACTCTTGCCTACGCAGGGAGAGACGGAGCGCGTTGCAGATCGCGATCTGGCGGTAAACCAGCTCCGTGCGAACGGCGCGGGCTTCGTCAGGAGATGTCAGGCGCGGTACCCGTTCCGGCGTGACCAGAGTGTTGATCTCACGCGCGAAGCTGCGGCTCTCGTTGACGAGGGCGCCCCATAGAATACGCGCCTCCCACCAGCGCTGGTACGCCTCGTTGAAACGAAACATCAGGAAGATACCCACCACGGTAGCGAGGAGGCCAACCGCACCCGCGGAGAACACGTCCGTCGCGAATACGTTCGAGAAGTCCGAGATCAGAATGGCGATCTCTTCGACCAGCACCACGAAGAGCACGATCGGCCAGTTCCGCAGGAAGAATTCGACGAACCCGCGCGCCGCACCAGCACCATGTCGAATGATCATTCGCCCTCTAACTCCGCGATCCCGAACATCTGCGCCGCGTGCACGAATACAAGCTCTTCAGCTTCCATGATGGGTTCTGGTGAGGCATCGATACCCAACGTGCAGTCCTCGATGGCGAAAAACTCTTTGGACTGCATGACTTCGTCGGAGACTCGGACGCCCCGCGGAAGAGGAAGTGTGCCCATCACGAGGCCGCCATCGAAGAGGCACGCGACTTCGTGACGGACGTATTCATCGTCCGCATGTACGCCGAGCGACGCATCTTCTCCGGGCACCACCACGAGCACTGCTTTTCGTTGTAGGGCTAGAAACGGAATCGTTCGGGGCTGTTCGGGAAGACTGACGTTGGTCATCCGAAAGAAGGATTCGGCGCCATTGAGGAAGGGGAGAAGCCCGGTTCCGTCAGGCACGTGCAGCGTTCCGATGACCCAACCCGTGGGCGTAAAGAACCTCACCGTGCTCTGCTGGATCGCCACCGCTCCTTCATACCCGATCGGTCGAAGAAATTCAGTCCCTCGTCGAGCCCCCGAGCGCCGGCAAGAGGCGCTCGACGGTGACCTCCTCAGATGAAAGGGGGCGCCCAATCGTGAGGGTGACACGCGACCAGACCCGACGGAACGGCTTTCGAAGCGCTTGGCCGTCCTTTCGAGAGAAGTAGCTTCCCCACAACCCGTCCAGCCGAACGGGAATCACGGAAACGGGTGTTCGCGCCACGACCCGTTCGATGCCGGGCTTGAGCGGGCCCAAGTGACCGTCGTGGGTCAGCTGCCCCTCGGGGAAGAGGCAAACGACGTTTCCTTCCTCGAGCTCTTCGGCAATGCGGTCGAACGCATGCGCGACGGCGTGTGGATTCTCACGACCCGAAGCGATGGGAATGACCTTGGCGTCACGAAAC
>JBATTM010000140.1:0-3306 GCA_049670545.1 Polyangiales bacterium | reverse complement strand
TCGTGTTGGAGACGTACTTGTACTCAGTCGCCACGAAGGATCTCGTCTGGACCGCCCAAACCGAAACGGTCGACCCCAAATCGGTCCCCGACCTCCTCGCTTCGATGACAACCACCATCGCGAAGCGGCTCTCCAAAGAAGGTCTCATCCCGTAGGCGAGGGATGCGGAGTGCGCGGCCGTCGATTCCGTCGATCACGGCCTCGGTTCGATCACCACAGTCTCGAGAATCGCTTCGAAGTCCTTCAGGGGGGCGTCGGGCCCCTCCGCTGGCCCCGATCCTCCGAGCATGAAGAGCTGATCTCCCCGCTTAACCATCCAGTTGTGGCCGATCGATTGGTACTGCTCTCCTGTCCGGGCATCCTTGAACGTAGTCCGTAGTTTGAGGTGAGCGGCGGGGCGTCCTGCAATCGTCGTGCGACCGACGTCATCCACCTCCATCAACTCTTCCGACATGTGTGGGAGCATCCGCACCATCAACGCGGCAAGTTCATCCAACGAAGCATCGCGTAGCGCACCGAGCGGTCGAGCAACCACCTTGAAAAGGGGAATGAGCCCGTCGTGGGTATCCTCGTACTTCATGATCAGTATCACCGGCTCGGTCGCGAATCGCTTCATCATCGATCCCATCTCCTCATCGGACAGCGTTACTCTGTCTAGAAGCCCCCGGTTCCAGCTTCCATGCACGAAAAACCAGCTCGAGGGTTTGCGAAGCGAGATGCCCACGGCTCGATTCGAGTACAGATCCGGGTCGTCGGTCGTCGGCGCCGCCGGCTCCCCCCGTGCGGCCTCGTCTCTTGGTGTGGCCGTGTCCGAGGCGCGTGCATCGTCGATGCCGGTGGACGACGTCTGGTGTCCCGTAGAGTGCGAGCAACCGGCCCCCAAAGCGATAATCAGGAGAAGAGAGACCAACATCCGGAAGCTGCTTCTAGTCGGTTCGCGGGGTTCCCGCCAGCACACTGGCCGCGGCTAGCCTCGTCGCGACTCGCGCGCCCAGAGCGCGCTTCCGGCCGGGGGCGGAGTGGACTAGTCTTGCCGGGTCGTGGCGACCTTGAGGCTCTTCGAAGTGCGGGGTGCGGATGTCGAGTTTCGACCGAGCCCCTACTGTTGGCGAATTCGAATGGCGCTTGCTCACAAAGGGCTTGCTTTCGAGCCGGTCCCTTGGCGCGCGGTGGACAAAGAGCGGATCGCGCGATCTGGTGGGACGACCGTACCGGTGTTGGTCGATGGAACGCGGTGGATCGGAGAGTCGTGGGACATCGCGGTGTACCTCGATCAGGCCTACCCAGGAGTTCCCCTGTTTCGAGACGACGCGACGATGTCGAAGGCGCGAGAGCTGGACATGTGGGTGACGCGCACACTGCACCCGTTGCTCGCGCAAGCGATGGTCGTCGACCAGTTCCCGCTGTTGGCCCCGCAGGACCAAGCGTTCTACAAGCAGCGGACGCTTACGAAGTTCGGGAAGACACTCGAAGAGTTGGGGGCGCATCCCGAGCGCGCCATCGTGGAGATGCGGCATGCGCTTGCGCCCGTCGAAGCAGAGCTTCGGTCCGACGACTACCTCGGCGGCGCCAGCCACGACTATCGCGACTACCTGCTCTTCGGTGTGCTTCAGTGCGGGCGCGTCACGATGACTCGCGCATTGGTCTCGGAGAGTAGTGAAGTCGGGCGCTGGTTCTCGCGTATGCTGGATGCCTTCGACGGCTTCGGGCGCGCGCAGCCCTCGCGGAGGCATTGGGAGTGCGAACAGCATCGCCCAGCGAGTGACTAGGGAGACCTAAGGGTTGACCTCGCGGAGATCCTCGAGACCGGGCTCGCAACACACCAACGATTGCAGGGGATAGACGCGCCTCGGGGAAGACGGTATCAACACATCATGAGGCTCCCCGCTGCCACCGCGGTCCTGTCATTGTCTACGATCTTCTCGGCGTGTGATTCGTCGAATGACGGGCCCTTCGAAGTCGACGACGTCGAGTTCCCCGAAACGGTCGTATCTGACGGGCCAAGAGGGGACCTGACGATCTACTGGTCGGGCAACCCGACGTTTCCCGTCACCGGTACTTTCGGGCCCACAGCGGACGGGTGCCCGGTCCCTGGGAGCTGCAACTCGCGCGAGTTGAGCTTCGAGGAAGAGGAGAACCCCATTGTGTTCGTCGGTAGCCCCAAATGCTCCGGCTACACCGAAGACACCGTGATTGGCTACCAGGTCCAGCTGATCGACGCCGAAGACGTTGTCACCGCCCCTTTTCCCGTGACGTATCTCTGTGTGCTCGAGTGATATCCCAGCCCTATGAGACGAACGCCTGCAGGTGCTCATTCGAGTGACATCGACGATGACAGGGGACCCGGCGACTCCCCCGGTTGCAAAGAAGCTCGATACCAAAGACGTTGGCGAATGCAGCGAGAGGCGTAAGAGCGCGGGATCCGAGGTGCCGGCGGTTGCCCGACGAGCGGTGTCTGAGTCATGGTGCGGCGTGGCTCGAAAGAAATCACGGCTTCGATCGACTACGGATGAGGAAGAGGTCGTCTTCGAGACGCGCTCATCGGACCGTGCCGCCGACCGCAAGGACAAAGCCGCGATGGGGCGGTTGGTCCGAAGCATCGCGCGACTTTCCGAGAAGCAGCGCGCAAAGCTCGGCCTCGATGAAGCGCTCATGGTCGAAATTGAGCGTCTCGCCAAAATGCCGATGAAAAGCGCCTACGGACGACAAGTGCGCACGATTACTTCGGCGATGCGCCGTCTCGGGTTGGACGAAGGGCAGCTTCAGGCCGCGTACGACCGTACCCGCAAGACCTAGGCGCTTCACACGAGCGATTGCCTCGGGACAGATGGCCGCGGCGACGGTCGCGAGATCCCGCGAGATCCGACCCAGGTTGGGGCTCTTTACGAGATCCCGAGATCCGACCCAGGTTGGGGCTCTTTGACCCAGGGACCCCGCGAGATCCGACCCAGGTTGGGGCTCTTTGGGGGCTCTTTGCGGGAACCTCGAAGGTTGGCGCGGGCAACGCGGGATGGATGTTCGGTTCTGCTTTCTTGGCGAAGCGCCCGATTCGAACGCTCGAGCCCGCGTGGTGAGACCGGCGGAAGACCTCGGCCCGCTACTGCTGCCCACAACGCGCGAAGTTCTGCACCCACGCCCCGAGTCCCAGGGCAAGTGAATCGACCCCGAACGGCCTACGCGTCGTCTGAGTCTTTCGTCGCTACGGTGCCGGGCCACAGATGACGCCATGAAACACGCGCATCCACCAGGTGCCTTGCGGGAAGCACACGTCGCGTCGCCCGGCCATCCACGCACGGAGCGCCTGGT
>JBATTM010000139.1:0-4967 GCA_049670545.1 Polyangiales bacterium | reverse complement strand
TCGGACTGGAGGCCGGGAACCGAGGAGGCTACTCCGAGCGGAGACGGGGGCGGACAGGGTAGATGGTTCTGTCGCCGTCTTGGCGGGGGGTCAGTATCTGAAGTGCGGTGATTTTGATCTTCTTGCGGCGGGCGTCCGGGAGCTTGAGGATGCAGACGCCGTCACCGCTCATCCCTTCGATCTTGCAGACGCCGAACTTGGGGTGCTCGAGCCAGTCGCCCCTCGTGGGTGCGTACGTCGTCTCTGGCACCGGAGGCGCCTTGGCCGAGGCACGTGCCGCCATTTCCCACGAAACTCCGGCTTCGCGGGTGGGTGCCCCAGCGGCCTCCGACTCGCCATCCGATACGCTCCACAGACTGAGCCCTGTGGCTTCGTCTTGTGAGCGTCGAAGCGAGATGTCATCGAGGCATGTGATACGAAACTCGAGCGCGAATACGCTCGCGTCGTTCACGTGACCGCCGTACGCATGATCTGGCTGACCTTGGCGATGGCTCACCGTGGCATGGAGATGCCAGAAGGGATCGCCGTCGCGTTCCGAGAGATTGCCCTCCAGCGAAAGCACCTCGCAGCGCTCGATCCGATGCGCCTCATCGTACACGCGCTCGCGTTGGTTGTATTCGGTGAGCGTGACCCACTCAAAAGCGCCGATCGCGCTGAGCCACGCGGAAGTCAATCGATGGCGCTCGACGAGTTCCCGCAGCGCTTCACGAAGGTCTTGACCGCGGTAGATGCGACCCACGACGACGCGGGAGGCTGCGGACTCCGCGGAAAACACCGTCATCCCTGGGACGCCGCGCGCGCCAGGCGCTCCTCTTTGGCGTCGACCGCATCGACGAAGAGCTTGAAGTACTCGCCACCGCTCCAGATCGCCAAGAACAGGCTGATGTAGAGCAGCACGAGGCCTGCGCCCGAGAAGCTGAGCTCGGTCTGGTAGAATCCGAAGTCGACCAGGTATCGCTGGTGCACGATCAGCATCAGGATCGCGACCATCTGCAGGGCGGTCTTGTCCTTGCCGGCACGCATCGCCGCCATCACGACCCCTTCGCTCATCGCGATGGTGCGAAGTGCCGTCACCGAGAGTTCGCGTCCGACCATGATGATGACCGCAACGACTCCGAGAAAGGGCAGCCGGCCGAGGTACGCCAAGAACACGAGCGTGGCCATCACGAGAAGCTTGTCCGCAAGCGGGTCGAGAAACTTCCCAAGTACGCTGATCTGACCCCAGCGGCGTGCCAGGTATCCGTCGACTAAGTCTGTCAGCGCCGTGCCGATGTACACCATCGCCGCCCAGAAATTCGCCTCCGGGGTCCCGTCCGCGAGAAGCCAGAGCACGACTGGGATCAGGGCGATCCGCAGCATCGTGAGAAGGTTCGGCAGGTTGATGGCATCCTGGCGAATCGAGCTACGGCGCGGGGCGTCTTCGGCGATCGGTTCCATGCCCCGCGAGGTGTACCCCACCTACGTCCCCTCGCGCTAGGGCTTCTTCGAGAAGGACCCCAGGTCGCGCAGAAGGGTCTCTGGCACCACGATCTCCGGCTGCTCCAACGAACGCGCTTTGCGGCGCAGCCACCAGACGAACCCGCCAATCATCGCCAACGGGACCAGGGTGAGGAGAATAGTCGTATCGACGAACGCCTGCCTGTTCTCCTCGAGAGGGGATGCGCAGGACGGACACGCGAACGCCAGATTTGCAGCGGACGACGTGGCAACGACGACGATGGAGATGAGGACTCGCATCAGAGATACACCAGCCAGTAGAGAAGCGGCCAGACGCCGACAACGAAGTACCAGAAAATCTGCGCCGGCCAGAACGCGTAGCGATTGAGGTCACCCTGCACGAGTCTTCGGTACGTGTAGAGCAGGATGGCGAAACCTGCGACGACGTGGAGGGCGTGCGTGCCGACGATGAGATAGAAGAATCCACCGAGCTGCCCTGACGTGAGTGTCAGGCCTTCGCGGATCAACGCAACCCATTCGACGCCCTGGAAGACGATGAAAAACCCGCCAAGAAGGATCGTTGCCAAGAGCAGACCTTTCGCCTTGGGCTCGCCCTTCTGAAACGCGCGATTCGCGAAGAACAGGCAGACCCCGCTCGCGAGGAGCGCGACGGAGTTGAAGGCCGTTTCTTCGATGGGCAGACGGGGTTGACCAGGAGGAGGCCATCCGCCGATCGCGTTGCTCTTTCCGATGATGAACGCGCTGATCAAGCCCGAAAAGAACATGACCTCCGTGGCCACGAACATCAGCATGCCCATGACACCGTTCGGGAGGAGCGGCTCGCGCTTGGCCGGCGCCTGATACGGGCGTCCTAGTGCGTCATCCGGCATGTCTCATCCTCCTTTCGAGTGCGGTGGTTGGTGATCGGACTGGTGCTGGCCGAGGCTAATGGTGCTCGCCTTCGTGGCCTTCTTCGCTCGCAGCCCCCTGTGCCTTGAGTGCGCGTTCGATCTCTCGCTCCGCTGCCACGTTCTCCCAGTTGGTGCCCTCGTGTCTCATGACATCTGGGGACACCCCGGCGAAAAACAAGAGCATCAGCATCAGCATCGTGATCAAGAGGTAGCTGATGTAGCGTTTCTCGATGCGAAGATGCATGAAATTCGCTGCCACTAGATAAGCCTTCACGATGGCAATACCGAACGCCGTCACAAGCGTAATCATCCACGCCTCGACGTAGGGCGTGCCATCTCCGGCGAGCCACTTCTCGATGCTTGGCGCCATCACCGGGCCGATGATGCTCACCGCAAGCAGCCCGAGAAGGACCGCCCAAATCTTCACGTAGTAGCTCTGGCCGTGCCCGCTGTGTTCTTCGTGATTAGCCATGGTTCGCGTTGCCTCGGTTGCTCATTTCGCGATGTAAAGAAGCGGAAAGAGAAAGATCCACACGATGTCGACGAAGTGCCAGTAGATGCCGATCAATTCGACGCGATGCAGCTCCAACTGCTTGCGCGCGCCGTTCGCGATGATCAGCATGATGATGCAGCCACCGATGACGTGAAGCGCATGGAGACCAGCGGCCGTGTAGTAGAACTGCCAGAAGCCATTTGCGGTGATCGTGTACCCGTGTTGGATCTCGATCGTCCACTCGACCGCCTTGATACAAATGAAGAGCAAGCCGCCCGCGCAGGTGCCCACGAGCCAACGCGCGGCCTTCTTGCCGTCGCCCTGCTCCGCGGCATGGTGGGCAAGCACTGCGAATAGTGAAGAAGTCAGCAGGACGAACGTATTGGCGCCGCCAAACCATGGGTTGGTGTGCGAGGCGTAGTCGGCCCATTCGGGGTGCCCGAGCCGGTGCATCAGGTACGACATCAAGAGCCCGCCGAAGATCACGATCTCGGAGCCGACGACCCACCAGACGGCGAGTTTGCCAGTCGGGATTCCCGTGGCGCTTCTGGTGGTGGCGATTGGTCTCGTGCTCATCGGTTCCTCGTCACTCGGCCGGCGCGGTGTCCGGCGGAACGTTCTGCGGCCAGTAGTCCTCTTCGCGCCCGGGGACGCTGTACTCGTACGGGCCTCGGTAACAGTTGGGAAGCCCCTCGGGCCAGTTGCCGTGGGGAGGCGGAGACGCGGCGGTCCACTCGAGGGTGTTCGACTTCCAGGGGTTCTTGCCCGCGGGCTTGCCTTTGAAGAGGCTCACGGCGAAGTTGACCAAGAACACGACCTGAAAAGTCAGCATGACGATCATGGCTGTCGTCGCGAACACGCGAAGGTCCTGGAGACCCGCCAGGTCCGGGAAGTTCTGGAAGTTGTAGATGCGCCGGTGTTGCCCCGCGGCGCCGAGAATGAACAGCGGGATGAAGATACAGTTGAACGCGATCACTGTGCCCCAGAAGTGAATCTTGCCGAGGGTCTCGTTCATCATCCTGCCGAACATCTTCGGGAACCAATAGGTGATCCCTGCAAAGAACCCGATGATCGCGATCGGGAAGAACGTGTAGTGGAAGTGGGCGAGCACGAAGTAGGTGTCGTGAAAGTACACATCCGCGCCGCTCGCCCCGAGGAAGATGCCCGTCACGCCCCCGATCAGGAACTCGGCGATGAACGCGAGAGCCCACAACATCGGAGTCGTGAGCTGGATCGATCCCCCGTAGAGCGTGGCGATATACAGGAAGAGCATCTCTGCGATCGGTATGGAGATGATCAGCGTGGTCACAGTGAACACGTTCGCCATGCGCGGGTCGATGCCGGCGACGAACTGGTGGTGCGCCCAGACGAAGAAGCTGATGATCCCGGTTGCGAAAACGGTGAAGAGAATCAACTTGTAGTTGAAGAGTTTCTTGCGTGCGAACGTGCACATGATGTCGGCCACGATGCCCATCGCTGGGAGAAGGACAACGTACACCTCCGGGTGCCCGAAGAACCAGAATAGGTGCTGCCAAAGAATGGGGTCGCCGCCGCGGTTCGGATCGAAGAAGGCGGTGCCGACGACTTGGTCCATGAAGAGCATGACCGCGCCAGCGATCAGCGGCCCGACCGAGGCCATGAAGAGCACGCTGGCGATGACGATCATCCATAGCACCATCGGGATGTCGTACATCTTCATCCCGGGTGCCCGTGAGTTCATCAGCGTCGTGATGAAATTGATCCCGCCGAGAAGGAACGCCACGAATTCGAGCGCCACCGCCACGATCCACATGGTCGCGCCGAGCGGCGTGAGATTGTATTCGGCGCTCGCGGAGAGTGGTGGATAGGCGGTCCATGCACCGCCGAAACCACCGCCTGGCACGAAGAACGACGCCACGAGGATGATCGCGCTGATGAGGAAGATTTGATACGAAAGGCGATTGATCCGAGGGAACACCATGTCGTCGGCGCCGATCATCAGCGGGATCAGAAAGTTGCCGAATGCGGCGATGAGAACGGGCATGGCGACCCAGAAAATCATGATCGTGCCGTGATTCGTGACCAGCGCGTTGTACTCACCCTGCGACACGACCCCGTATCCGGGAACGCTTTGCCCCGGGTACGCG
>JBATTM010000138.1:0-1635 GCA_049670545.1 Polyangiales bacterium | reverse complement strand
TCGAGGCCCGTGGTTGTACCGCTAGCGTGTGTCACGGAGAGACGACGGAAGGCGGCCTCGACCTCCGGACGGAGAGTGCCTACGCGAACCTCATCAACGTTCCCGGGGAGTCAGCCGATCTCGTGCGCGTGTTCCCGGGCGACGAGGACAGCAGCCTTCTCTACTTGAAGCTCGCCGCCAAGACTGACGGCATCGACTTGGGTCCGCTTGGGATCACCGGGAGCTCGATGCCGGTTACGGGCGATGCGCTAACCGATGAGGAGCTGGCTCTCATTCGTGCATGGATCCGCGGCGGCGCACCGGAGACCGGCGTGGTTGCAGGCGCGGTCGGGCTTCTTGGGTGCGAAGCCAGTGACGCCGATGTGCTTCCGAACAAGATCCCGCCTCTGCCCGCACCCGACGCGGAAGAAGGTGTGCAGCTCTATTCCGGCGGGTGGCTGCTGCCTGCCGAATCGGAGGACGAGGTGTGTTTCGTCACCTACTACGACCTCACGGACCAGATTCCGGACTCGCAGAAAATTCCCTGTCCGGATCTGTACGGCGGGGCAGAACGCGAATGCTTCACGTACAAAGAAGTCCTGATCGCCCAGGATCCGCAGTCGCATCATGCCGTGGTCGAGACCTACATTCCCGATGAAGACGCGCCCGAGCAGTGGGATCCGACGAATCCCGTGTGGAAGAATTGGACCTGTATCGGGGGAGCGAACGAAGGGGTTGCATGCGATCCGCTAGACACCGGCGCGTGCGGCGAGCGCAGTGCGTGTGCCACCAAGCCGGAAACTGCCCTTGCGTGCACCGGGTATCCGAACGGACCGCCGGAGATGGGGACGATCGCCGGATTCTTCGGAAACGCTGCGGCCAGAAAGAATATCGCCTTTTCGCAAGAGCCGACGTTTCGCGAATCGTTCGTCGACGGGGTGTACGGTGTGGTCCCGGTGAAGGGGTTCACGATCTGGAACAGCCACTCGTTCAACCTTACCGAGTACGACACGACCGTCGAGCAGTACATGAACTTCAAGTTTCGTGAGGCTTCCGGGCGACTCTACCCGCGAGAATACCTCATCGTCTTTGATGCGATTTTCGCCATGGGCGTGATTCCGCCGTTCGCCAGTACCGAAGTGTGCGCGACGGTCACCGTGCCGCAGGGGGCGCACCTTCTGAATCTCACCTCCCACACACACAAGCACGGACGCGATTTTCGAATCTGGTATCCGCCCAATGATGCGTGTGCGGCGGGCCCTGGTTGCAAGCCCCCGACAGATCGCGAGGCCGACTACCGAAGCTTCGTCTACGAGGATCCACTCAACCAGGTATTCGACCAAGACGAGCCGTTCGTGCTGAACGGCGCGGATGAGGCGGACCGCACGTTTCGTTACTGCGCGATTTTCGACAACGGTGAGACCGAGCCGATGACCGTGCGTCGAAACTCCGAGCGACCCGACGCGGCCACCTGCGACTTCGCCGAGGCCGCAGGCGGGCTCGTTGCCCTATGCGGGTGCACACCCGAGGAGCGAGCGTGCCTCGGGGGCCGATACGTGTCAATGACTTTGAGACACTCCGGTCTCGAGTTTAGTGAAGTTTGATCTCGCTCTTGGTCTTGTCCTCCGGGGGGTTGATCCAGACCGCCTGCGGTAG
>JBATTM010000137.1:0-14348 GCA_049670545.1 Polyangiales bacterium | reverse complement strand
GCCCAGGAGTGGTTGTGCGGATCGCGACGTCACGATCGACATCTCGGACTTCGATCCAGGCGGCGGTCTTCGAGGCAGCTGGTCCGTCGACCTTGGCGCCCAATTGGTCGGCGGTGACGTGGACGCGACCCGATGCGCGTACGAGCCACTCGACAAACCCGCCCGCTCGATTCGCCTCTCCGAGGTGACCGTCAATCAGGGCGTCGCAATCCCACTTGCCCAGAACGGCACGGTCGTGTCGGCGGCGAGCCGAAAAGCCCCGATCGTCGCCGGCCGCGATGCCGTATTTCAAATCGGCGTCACCCCCGAGGCCGACTGGCAGCCCCGCGAAATCGTCGTGGAAGTCCAGCTCGATGGCGTCGCGGTCGCAGAGTCTCGCGCGACGGTTAGCACCGCATCCGACTCGTCAGACCCGGAAGCGATGATTCAGGTGCCGGTCTCTGGTGAAGAACTCGAGGAAGGTGCGACCTTCTCTGTCGGTCTGTTCGAGATCGCGAGTTGCGTCGACCAGGCCGGCGGCGTGACCGCGCCGCGTGTTCCAGCCTCAGGAACGACCGAGCTTGGGGCTGAATCGCTTGCCGGTCCGTTTCGAATCGTCTTGGTGCCGATTCGATGGAACACCGACGGGTCTGGCCGACTGCCAGACCTGAGCCCGGGCGTGGTTCAAGAGTTCGCAGACGGCGTCGCATCGCTGTACCCGGTGACCGGCGTGGATGTCACCGTTCGCAATCAGCCCCTCGACTACGGCGGGGCTCTCGATGCGGGAGGAAACGGCTGGTCCCAGCTCCTCAACGAGTGTCTGAGCCTGCGATCCTCGGACAACGGCCCTGACGAAGTCTACTATTATTGTCTTTTCCAACCGACGCCCACTGCTCGCGACTTTTGTAGTGGTGGATGCGTTGCAGGAATCGGGCCCGTGCCGAGCGCGTCCGACACCTATCGGCGTGCCGCGATCGGCATCGGATTCAATGGTTCGGGTGTCGACACTTTTCTTCACGAGATCGGCCACGCGCTCGGGCGCCCGCACGCCCCTTGTGGCGGGGCGAGCGGCGCTGACCCGGGGTACCCTTATGCCGACGCGGCGATCGGCGTTTGGGGCTACGACCTAACGAGCGACTCCCATATCTCGCCAGACTACCGCGACCTGATGAGCTACTGCGGACCGAACTGGATCAGCGACTACAACTACGACCTGCTATTCGATCGGATCGCTTCGGTCTACGGTCGCCAGTTCGCGCTGAAGTCGATCACCGCGCCCGCGCTACCGTCCGTGTCGTATCGAACCGTCGTAGTCGACGCGGACATGACGCTCTCGTGGGGTCGCGATACGATCCTCGAAAGGCTTCCAGACGGCGAACCAGTCACCGCCGAGCTCTTGAATACATCGGGTCAAGTAGTCGCGCGCGTCCCCGGGGTGTACCAATCCGTCACGCACATCCCAGGCGGCATGCTCTTGTGGGAAGACGTCGAAACGGCCGCGTCGTCCGTGCACGTCGAGGGTTTCGGGACGCTCGCGTTCTGATCGGCAGCGCCTTCGTAGACGTTCTGTCAACCTGCGAACGCGTACTTTACACCGCGAAAACAAGGGTAGAATTTGCCAAGGTCGCAACTCGCAGGTAGTTGATTCGGGGGGACACATGAAAGCAAACCTCGATTGCATGGGCGTCGTCGGCGCTGGACAAATGGGTCGCGGCATCGCCCACGTCGCCGCTGCGGCGGGCTTGGATGTGCGCATTCTCGACGTGCGCAAGGACGCACTCGACCGCGCACTCGACCGACTCCGTGAAGAGCTATCCGATGTGGCGAACGGGCACCGAACCGGGGTCATCCGGGGCGGCTCGGAGGCAACGGTTCTGCGCGACTGCGATTTTGTCGTCGAAGCGGCGACCGAGAACCTCGAACTCAAGCAGCGAATCTTTCACGACCTCGACGCGCGCCTGCATCCCAACACGATCCTCGCCAGCAACACATCCTCGATTTCGTTGACCAAGCTCGCCGGAGTGACCCACAGGCCGGAGCGGGTCGTGGGAATGCATTTCATGAATCCTGTGCCCCGCATGAAGCTGGTCGAAGTGGTGCGGGCGCTCCAAACGAGCGACGCGACGTACCGCACCACCCATGCACTCGCCGAGCGCCTCGGCAAGACCTGCATCACGACAAAGGACATGCCAGGATTCATCGTGAACCGGATGCTCATCCCCTTCATCAACGAAGCTTGTTTCGCGCTCCAAGAGGGGCTCGGCACTGCCGAGGATATCGATCAAGCGGCGAAGCTCGGCCTCGCGCACCCGATGGGCCCCCTGGCACTCGCGGACTTGATCGGGCTCGACACGTGCCTGTTCATCTCGGAGGTGCTTCAGCGTGAGCTCGGCGAGGACAAGTACCGACCCCCTGCGATTCTTCGAAACTACGTGGCGGCGGGCTGGTTGGGAAGAAAGTCTGGCCGTGGCTTCTACGTCTACGATGGGGGCGCGAAGCAGGCTCGAAAAGTCGCCTGACGCTCCAAGCGTAACCTCAGACGTCATTGACCGACCGGGGGATGGGGGAGACCATGTCCCGCATGTGGACCGACCGTGTCATCACTGGGGCGCTTCTTGTCGTCGCCGCGATTCACCTCGTCCCCCTCACCGGCTTCTTTGGAGCCGCGCGGCTCGAAGCCCTCTACGGAATTAGCGTGTCGGACGCGAACCTCGCCGTCCTGATGCGCCATCGTGCAGTCTTGTTCGGGATTCTCGGTGCATTCTTCGCCTACGCCGCCTTCGTGCCGGCGTGGCAACCCGCGGCGTTCGTCGCTGCGCTAGTGAGCATCGCCTCGTTCTTCTATCTCGCTTTCGTCACCGAGGGCGCCGGCGACGCGATCCGCAAGATCGTGGTCGGTGACATCGTCGCCGCAGTCGCTCTCTTCGTCGCGATCGGGCTGTACGTCACCAAGTGAGGCTCCGTCTCGGCGAGCCCTACGCGGGTGCGGCGTTGACTTCTTCCACCTGTTCGTTGAGCGTCCAAAAATCGTACAGAACGCCGACGAACAGGAGGCCACCGGTAAAGAAATAGAGGATCGCGGTCCACACTTTGCCGAGATAGAGGCGATGGAGCCCGAACACGCCGAGGAACGTCAGCAGGATCCACGCGAGGCTGTAGTCGATCCGGCCACTGGTGTAGCGGCGCTCAGCCGAGCGCTCGAGCGACGGCATCAAGAAGAGATCGATGATCCATCCGATGAAGAAGAGCCCTGCGGTGAAAAACCAAATCGTTCCGGACACCGGCTTGCCGTAGTAGAAACGGTGCACACCCATGAATCCGAAGATCCAGAGCACATACCCGATGGCCAGACTGTGCGTGTCTTCTCTGGTATCCATGGCGGAGTTGTAGCACGGTACCGACCGCATCCAGCATGACGTCTGACCCCAGCGAACCCCCTCGAAGCATGCTAGACCGAGCGCTTCGCCTTTTCGGTGACGTACGCGGCGGTGAAGGCGTAACCGCCGCCCTCATGGCGCTCAACATCTTTGTGGTGTTGGTGGCCTATTACGTCATCAAGACGGTTCGCGAGCCCTTGATCCTCACCCTTGGTGGGGCCGAAATGAAAGCATACGCCGCTGGTGTCCAGGCCCTGGTGCTGATGGTTGCGGTGCCCGTCTACAGCTATTTCGACGCCCACGCGGAGACGAAGAAGCTGGTGTTCGGGATGACGATCTTCTTCTTGGTTTGCATCGAAGCATTTTTCGTAGCGTACCAGTTCGAAGTCCCGATGTTGGGGTTCGCCTTTTTCGTATGGGTTGGGATCTTCAGCGTCGCGATCATCGCGCAGTTTTGGTCGTTCGCGAACGACATCTATTCACTTCCAACAGGCGAACGGCTGTTTCCCCTGATCGCCGTCGGAGCCACGGTAGGCGCTCCCGTTGGCGCCTGGCTTGCGGGACGTCTTTTCGAGCTCGGCCTCTCACCAGGCGCACTGATGCAAGTCGCGGCCGGCCTTCTGTTCGTACACCTGGCGCTCTACCGCATCATCTTGTCACGACACGACGCAGTGCTCTCGCCGCAGGCAGTGGAGAGTCAAGGACGACGCCCTCTGCTCGGTGGCTTCGCCCTCGTCTTCCGAAGCCGATACTTGAGTCTCATCGCGGCACTCCTGGTCCTACTCAACCTCGTCAACAGCACAGGCGAGTACCTACTCAGCAGCTTCGCCGAGGAACGCGCGGAAGCAGCACTCGCCTCGGCGCTCGTGACCACGCCCGATCTCGATGTGGGCGCCTTCATGTCCCAGTTTTTCGGACTCTTCTACGGGGACTTTTTCTTCTGGGTCAACGTCATCGGCGTCGCGCTGCAGGCTTTGGTGGCGTCGCGCATCGTGAAGTACCTCGGGCTGGCCGGATTGCTCTTCGCCCTTCCGCTCGTTGCACTCGGCAACTACGGCTGGATCGCGATGGGTCTCGGTTTCGGCGCATTCCGCGTTTTGAAAACCGCGGAGAACGCAACGGACTACTCGATCATGAACACCGCAAAGGCGATGCTCTGGCTTCCGACGAGCCACGAAGAAAAGTTCCAGGCCAAGCAAGCGGTCGACACCTTCTTCGTACGCTTTGGCGACGTCCTCGCGGCAGGGGTCGTGTACCTCGGCGTAGGTCAGCTCGCCCTGAGCCCTACGGATTTCGCCCGAGTCAATGTCGTGGTGATCGTTGCCTGGACGATGGTCGCGGCCGTGGTGCTTCGCTCCTATCAGCGCCGCGCCAACATGGCGAAGAGATGACACGGCGCGCGCGGCTCACCACCTCCGTGCTCATCTCCGCTGCCGCGTCTTGCCTGTTCGTGGCGACGGCCAGCCAGGTTGAGGCCGGGCCCATCGGACCGGACGCCGCGGTCCTTCAGTACTTCGAATCTGCTCGAACACCCGCCCTCACCCGTGTGATGCTCGCCGTTACCTGGCTCGGCAACAGCGGTCCGACGATTGGATTGACCTTGCTCGTCGCCGCCTGGTTGTTTTTCCGTGGACGGACGATCGACGCATGGTTCGTCGTGATCGCGAACGTCGGCAGCGCAGTTCTGAGCGTATCCGTCAAAGGTGCGTTCGCGCGGCCACGTCCGCCCATGGATCTGGTCACCCAGGTGACGGCTCAAGGAGGGTTCTCGTTTCCGAGCGGCCATGCACTCAATGTCATGGTGCTGTACACGTCACTTGCGATGGTCGTCGGGGAGTTCGGGAGTGTCGACGCACGTCGTGAGGCCATCGCGCTCGCCGGGATGCTCATCGCCGTCATGGGCGTCAGCCGGATCTACTTGGGTGTCCACTACCCTAGCGACGTCCTTGGGGGCTGGTCCCTCGGCGCTGCTTGGATTTGGACCCTATGGGGGCTCAGAAACGCCCGCTGAGCTGAACGCCGACCTCGGTCCGGCTGCCATACGGGGCGACATGGCGGACGTGACCGCGCGCTCCGTCGTATCTCGGTCGATCGTGCCGAAAGTGAAGCAACCACGGCATGAGCCAACCCGAGAAGAGCCCCACGCCGGCGCCCGCGATCGTGTCGGTCATCCAATGGGCATCGGCCATCACCCGAAACAACCCAGTCAGGGACGCGAATGTGAGGCTGGTCGCGCAGGCTAACGGATCGCCGATCCGGCCATAGAGGGCGAGGTGTCTGTGGGTCACACACGTGAGTCCTGCCCCCGTGAACGCGAACGCGGTGTGGCCGCTAAAGAACGACCGGTTGGTGCCTCCCCGGCACGCCGGGTCGGACGGATCCGCCTCACAACCGAGATCCTGCGCGAAGGGACGCTGACGCCTCGCTGTCACTTTAACCGCATTCGTCAGAAAGCCCGTGGTCGCGAAGGCTTGCGCTTGAATCGCCGCAAGCTGCCAAAAAACAACTTGGTTCTTGTCCCCAATCAATGCGACTCCAAACGAATCGACCAACACCGGAAATGCAACTAGCGTGAGTGCGAAGACATCACTAGCCCGATCGATCCGGTGCTGCGCGCGCCCTTCGAGGCCAATCCCGCCGCGCACCCAACTGTCGAACGAGTTGACGGCATCCCATCGCGGTGTCGGGGTCTTGACGAACGAGAGCCCGATCGCGCCCCCAGCGAGGGCGACTGTGCTCCCAACCTCGGCCCAATGCACCCGCTTCCACCGCCATTGTAGCCGGTGCCCGGAGGTCTCGACGGGCGACGTCTCCGCCGGACCCGTCGGTTGCTCTGCACCGTTGGGGTTGCCCTGGTCGGGCTCACCTTGGACGGACTCGGCCGACGCACTTGCCCCGACCAGCGTGAGCACGAGAAACAGAGGGCATGGAATTCGTGGTAGGCGTGCGATGGGCGTGGCCTCTAGGCTGTCACGTCGGAGCGTGTTCGTCTCGGGTGTCGATCAGTGACGCAAGACAGGATTCATGGAGTCAGTGCCCTGGTCGTCGCTTGGGTCGTCGCGATGTCGTGGGTTCCGAGTGGCTCGCGCGCCGATGAGTTGACCGACGCCGAAGAGCGGGCGCGCGAGCAGGCCGACCGCGAGATCCGCGAAGGGTACATGTTCTACACGGTACCGGAGACCGCTCCGCCCAAGCGGGACCTACCTAATTACAGTGGGCGCGATGGCAACCCCAAAACCGCCGGAGAAGTGTTTCTTTGGTTCCCGAGGACGATCTTTTTTCCGGTGTACTTGGTGAGCGAGTTCGTCATTCGCGAGGCGCTCGGCTCGGCGGTGACGAAGGCTGAGGAGGAAGAGGTCCCGGCCCGCGTGGCAGATGCGTTTACGTTCGGCCCCGATGACCAGTACACGATGTACCCCACCTTCGCGTTCGACCTAGGGTTTCGCCCGGCAGTCGGCGTCGCGGCGCGTTTCGGCAATGTGCCAGTCGATCACACAGCCGTGACGTTCGGAGGGACATTCGCCGGCATTGATTTCGTCTCCGGCAGAATCGGTATGACGTGGACGCCCCCCGACAAGGAGTGGCGAGGTGGAATCAACGCGAGCGCAGCTCGCTTCGCAGACGGCTTGTTCTTCGGCCTCGGGAGCGAGGCGAGCGCCGACAACCGTTCTCGCTACAGCGTCGTCGCGTACGACGTCGGGCTCAACTACAATGTCCAACCGTGGCGGCGGGGCGGCATCACTCTGGACACGGGGTACCGCTTCCGAAGCTTCGGCAACGACGTGAGCGGGACAACGATTCCCGAGCGAGTCGCAGAGGGAAACATCAGCAGCCTCCCGCCCGGGTTTCCCGAGGGATACTCCGCGTGGTTCCTCAACGCACGCATCGCGTTCGACTCACGACAGCCGCGTCCACAGCCTGGGTCAGGGGTTCGGATCGACACCGGCTTCGATCTCGGTCTCGACCCGGTGCGCGGGGACACGAGCGACGGCTGGATCGTCTACGGGGGTGCGGTACGGGGTTTTCTCGACGTGAGCGGGAACAACCACACGTTTAGTCTTGGCGCGATCGTACTTCTCTCGGACGGATTTCGAGGCGACGTTCCATTCACCGAACTGCCCACGGTCAGCGGAAGCGGTCCCATGCCGGGTTTCGTGGGACGATTTCTCTCGGGAGAAAGTGCGTCGGTGCTCAACTTCCAGTTCACGTGGCCCATCTGGATTCGCCTCGACGGCAAGATCCATTTCGCGGTGGGCAACGTCTTCGACGGACATCTCTCAAACTTCGCGTTCGATGATCTTCGAATGTCGTTTGGCGCTGGAATCCAAGCGATCGCAGCGGAGTCGACGGGCTTCGAGCTGATGGTTGGTGGAGGCACGGAAACCTTCGCACAGGGCACCAAGGTCACCGCGGTACGCTTCGTTTTGGGGGCAAGTCGTGATTTCTAGCGTTCGAGTCGCCTGCGCGCTCTTCGCGTTCGCACTGCTCACAACGAGCGTCGGTGCCTGCGCGAGGAAGATTCGCCCCTATTCGATGGAAGGACCGATGTGGCGCGACGGCGGCGACTTCACGCCCTTCCTTCCGATGCCCGAGTCGTACTACTCGCCTTCGAAGTGGGACGCCGCCGACAACATGGTGTTCCGACCCGCCGCGCGAATGTTCTCCTTCGACCCCGGCGGGGAAGCGATCAACGTCAACTCGATGGACGAGGTCCCCGACTCGAGTTGGTACCAAAACCGGCTGAGCACGCAACGTCTCTCCGCCGAGCGCGTGGCACGGGCGGCGTGTGACGAGTCCCCGCTCGATGTTGCAGGGCCATGGACGATCACGAACGCCAAGCCGGACGGCGCCAAGCCCGGGTTCATCATGAAGGATCAGCGCGGCCGTTCCGTCGTGCTCAAATTCGACGAAGAACTGCAGCCAGAGCGCCCCACGGCGGCCGACGTCGTGGGCTCGATCCTCTACTGGGCGGCTGGCTACCACGCGCCTTGCAACGAGATCGTCTACTTCCGAAAAGAGATCCTACGAATCGACCCGGACGCCACCGAGAAGATCCTCGGAAAGGAAGTCCCCCTGACCTGGGAGCGCATCGAACCGATGTTCGAAGCGATCGGAGCGCAGCCGGACGGCACCTATCGCGGCGCGGCCAGCCACTTCGTCCCAGGGAAGCCCCTCGGCCCGTGGCGCTACGACTGGGTCCTCGCGGACGATCCCAACGATGTGGTTCCTCACGAGGACCGCCGTGAGCTTCGAGGGGCGTATGTCCTTGCCTCATGGATCGACCATACCGATTCGCGCGAGCAGAACTCGCTCGCGACTTGGATCACCGTCGACGAGCGCGGAGGGTACGTTCGGCACAACTACATCGATTTCGGCGATTCGTTTGGCAACCTTTCCGTCGTTCCCGGTGTGACGGAGCGTTACGGACACACGTACTTCTTCGACGTGCCGCACATCTTCCAAGACTTCGTGACGTTTGGCGCGATCAAGCGTCCATGGCGGGACAATGAACTCGGCCCTACGGGACAAGTTCTCGCGTACTACAACGTCGAGACATTCGAGCCAGACAAGTACCGGACCAGTTATCAGAACCCAGCGTTCGTACGGGCCACGGAGCGGGACAAGGCATGGATGACCCGGATCATCGCGCGGATCAACCCAGAGATTCTGGGTGCGGCGCTGGACCGCGCGCGCATTCGGGACCCGCTCGTGCGTTCGGAGCTGACTCGAATCGTGTTCGCGCGGCGCGAGAAGATCCTCCGCCGGTGGTTCCACAAGCTCTCACCGCTTACGGAACCCAAGCTTCGCTCGACCCCTGGCGGCACCGAGCTGTGTCTGGAGGACCTCGCCCTGGCGACGGGTATCGTTCCCCGCAACACACGCGTATACGGCGGTAGCGCTTGGCGTCTCACCAAACGCTCCAAGCTCCGCGAGCTGGAAACAGGGAAGTTTCGAGTCGGCGACGGAAATTTGATCTGCGTCGAACTCCCGAACATGGAGAGTGCTTCGATCGAGGAGCCCGCCTACCTGATCGTCGATGTGATCGGCCTCGACGGAGAAGCCGACGAACATTCGCGTCCAGCGCGAGTCCATCTCTACCAGGTCGGCGAAGGCGGATATCTCGTCGTGGGCCTTCAACGGCCCTATCGGCTGCGAGCGCCGAGCGGGCGAGATCAATACTACCCGCGGTCGCTCGCCCTCGTACGGCTCGGTGAAGACTAGGCGTTCGCGCCAGCACGCGCGTCGTCGAGCGCGACGGACGCGAGCGCCAGCTGCTGGAGAAGGGTCATCGCCATCTCGAAATGGTCTTCGAGGACATCGTAGAACACCTCGATGTCGACTTTGAGCGCCACCAGATCCTCCTTCACGCGGGCTCGAAACCACCGCGGCCGCCCCGCGAGCGCCTCGATCGAACCAACCGAATCCAGTGCGCCACGGACGAAACGCTGGGACGGATGCATGGCTTCGCATTCCACCAGGCCGCGCAGAGGCATCAGAAAGTGCGTGCTTGTCTCTCCGACGTCCCAAATCGGTTCGCCCGCGGGAAGCCGGATCTCGACGACCTCGGAGGCGAGATCGGATACGGCCTCGATATGAGCCTCCCCAAGCACAGCGCTCTGCCGAAGGAAGGCCATGCGCTCGACCAGGTCCAGGGGTCGACCGGGGCAGTCCATGGCGCGCCCCGGAGGTTGAAAGCCCGCCCCCGGCCCCAACTGCTTCAACGCAGCAATCGCCTCCGAGCCTGTGGTCGCAAGGACGCGTCGAAGAAGGACGAAGTGGTCTTCCATGACCCCTTGCAGTTCCGCGCTCCCAAGGCGGAGGGTCGTCGTGGGCCCGAGCGCCACACCGTCGTAGACCTGGTCGTCGCCGGCGACCCCAGCCGCACCACCCGCGATCGCGCGCGCGCTGAGTTCGCGCACTGGATGGCCGTGACGTCGAATCTCGATGCCCCCCTCGACGACATAGTGGAGGCACGTTGCAGGCTGCCCCTGCCGATGGAGAAACTCACCGTCCCCGAAACGCGCCTGTCGAGCATGCGCGGCGATCACCCGCACGACCTCGATGGGCAACCCGCTCAACGTGGGGACGGTGCGGAGGAAGAGGAAGCGCTCGAACGCGTCCATTCCGAGCCCATGGAGGGGGGACTCAGGCAAGGCTGCCAACCTCTTGATCGTCCGTCGCGTCTCGAAAGTGCGCCAAGGCGCGTTCGACCGCTTCACGGAACGGACCCGGACGGGATGACTGGACGCGTTCGAGTTCTGGAACGAGCGAGCGCATGGAGGACTCGGCGACTTGATTCGCGACGATACAACGAATCGCGATGCTTTCGTCGTGGAGCATTTCTTTGAAGGCCTCGTCGAGGGTGCGCTGCGCCATCTCGACGCCAAGGGCGGCGGCAGCGCGATCCGCACGGGTGACATGAGAAGAATCGTCTACGAGTGCCAAGACAGCGTCGCGAGTCGCACTCGAGAGGGTCGCGTCGAGGACCTCTCGCCCTGCGGCCTGCGCACGTGGATCATCGCTTTGGACACCGCGCCACACGAGGGCGAAGTCTTCCTGGGGGTGGACGATCCCCATGAGCCGGAACGCGCGCTCGAGAGCCGACCGCTCCTTGTCCCGGAGGGATAGCCACAGCAGCTTCTGAGTCGGTGTCTCGGCCACCGGGCCCGCCTCGATGACCGCACGCCAACGAACCAGTTGGACGACACGAACCAAGGTCTTGCGGAGCTGGTGCTCCACGCGCGCTCGATCGAATCGGAGGGACGGCTCGGTGGCTCGAATGCGCCCGAGGCCTCGAAGAATCTTGTAACGTACGGCGCCATCTCGCTCCCGTTCGAGGTGATCGAGGAGAAGGGGCACCGCCTCTTTCGACGGAAACCGACTGATGGTGCGAGGAATGTGCCGACGAACCTTTCGAGGAAGATCTGGGTCGTACATCGCCACGTCGAGATACGCGAGCGCATCCGGCCCCACGGCGAGCATCACGGCGCGGGCGGCAGGCCGAAGGCTGTTCTTCGCCAACCAAGGGAGGAGGACGGAAGGATATCGAGGGTCGGGATTCTCGACCATCGCGTCCGCCGTCGCGCGCCTAACCACCTCAGACTTTGCCCGCGCCAACTCGATCAGTGCATCGTGGAAGATCGGGCTTGGACGATCCCGAATTGCCTCCGCCAACGCTGCACAGGTCTCCTCGGTTCCGGCGAGGATGCGTGTACGGAGCTCCGACAGCAGCGAAAGGAGAGTCGACTCGTCGACCTCGATGGACAGCAGCCCGATGAGCCCGGTTGCCTCGACGATCGGGGCTTCGTTCTTCATGCGCTCCGTCAGAAGTTGACGGTCAGGAGCGACAGCAGTGAGTGCTCGAAGTGCGGTCGCGCGTACCTCGCATGCTTCGTCGTCGAGCATTCGCCGTGCAATCGGCACGAACCGCACGTCTCCCGCGTCGGCGAACGCACGGAGCGCCCGCTGACGGATTTCCTCCGACGGATGATAGAGAATGAGGACGGGAAGCAGCTGCGCTCTCCCATGCGTATCGAAGAGATCGATCGCGGCAAGCACTTCATCGTCATGCTCGCTATTGAGCGCGCTCAGGAGGACCTCGAGAGAGTGTAAATCGAGTTCTTGGAGTTCAAGACGCGTCTCGAGGGCACCGTGGCGAAGTCGCGTCCGAAAGATCTCTTCGTATTGCTTCTGGGTGCTGAAGATGGCGAAAAGCCAGATCCCGAGCGGCAGAATCAGAATCGCCGCGATCTGGACGGTCGACAGGCCGAGCCACACCGCAGCGAGAATCACCAATGATGCGAGCGCCTGCCCTCCCCGATGCCCGAACCCATCGATCAGTGTTTTCGCGCGTTGGCGGCGCGCGCTTCCAAGAGGCAGATACAGGACTTCGATTGCAGTACGGTAGAGGGAGTGCCGCATCGAACCGTCGATCGACTTGAGCGCGACCGCGCCCAGTAGCAGCGGACCCAGGACAAGGCCCAGAACACCGCCGATCAGGAGCACCGGAAGCGCCGCCGCGCTGCGGTGCACGCCGAGCGACTCGAGCATCCAGCGGGCTCCGACGAGCTGGACCAGGAGCGCGACCGAGTTCAATGCGAGATAGAAACGCGCGAAGAAGGTACCCAACTGCTCCGGCGGGACGTGCGACGCGACCTCGCTCTTGAACACGTAGTCGACCGCGGTGACGGAGACCGTTCCCACGAGCACCAACACGAAGAGCTTGGCCAGGTATCGGTCGCGGAGCAACGATCGAAGTGAGAAAGCCTCGTCGGTATCGAGTGGGTCAGCGCGGAGTGCCTCTCGCGGCTGTCGCTTCCAGACGAAGGGTAGAACAGCCCCAACCCCGAGTAGCGTCGCACCAGCGAGGAGGAGCCCCTCTGCGGACACCGACCGCAACAGCACTTCGGCACCCATGGAACCGACGATCGCCCCGACCACTCCTCCCGCTGCGATCAAGGGAAAGATGCGTTTCGCCCGCGTGACCGTGACCGACTCGTCGAGCAGCAACCAGAACTGCACGATCAACACTGTCGCGAGCAGGCCAGTCCATACGTAGAACGCGAGCAAAGACCAGGGCCCGAACGCCTGTACCGAGAACCAGAACCCGACCGTGACCGCGGCCCCGCCGAGAAGGGATACCGAAAGCATCAGATGCCGATCCCCGACCGCCATGAGCAGTCGCTGCTGACCCCGCAGGGCCGCCGTCGCCAACACCGCGATAGCCAAGTACGCCCACGGGAGATCGGTCGCAGGAAGCCCCGCTAGGAACAACGCGTCGCGCGCGGTTTCCAACATGGCGTGGGCCGCCATCAACATCAGCAACCCCACGAAACCAAACGTGAGGTCCTGCCGGTCCTCTTTGCGAACGGAAAGCGGCGTCATTGAATCGTCCGATCAGTAGGGCTCGGGGGACTGATTGACAAATAACGAGGGTTCGGGCGGATCCCGTGCGAGTCCCAGCCCTCGCATGGTCGCACACGGCGCGCTTGATGTAGCGCGCGCACTTGCGTATCATCACAAGCCTTACTGTTAGAATAGAGGTGTCCAATGACAAGAGTGTTCTCGAGAGTCGCGTGGCCGTGGTGGGCCCCACTCCTCCTGTCGTTGTGGTCGTGTGGTGGTGCCAGCGAGAGCGACGCGGGCGAGTTTCTCGGCACGGTACTCACGCTCGAACTCGCGGCGCTCGATCGCGAGGATGCGTGGTACTTGCGACCGGTGAGCGTCGGCTATTTCGTCGCGCCGGCGGAGAACGGGTCGACTGAGACTTGGGAGGGCACCTTCGAGCTGGTCGGGAACGGTGCCGCCGAACTGACGGACGGCGGCCGCACGGAAATACTGCGGGCCATGCTCGAACTCCCTCCTGGTCGCTACGAGTACGCGTTCCGACTGCGCGATTCGGACGAGGAGGTGATCTTCACGGTGCAGGAATCGATCGGCGTTGCGGCGGATGCCCGGACCGAGATCTACAGCCTGTTCGATCTAAAGACGGCGGATCCTGTGCCGATCATGCGACCCGTCGACATTGATCTTCGTATTGTCGCATCTCCGCAACCTCCCACGATCGATACGATCGACTACGCGATCACCTGCGCAGAGACAGACCCTTTTCTCGACAGCGCACTGCAGGCGGCAGACCACGCGGTACGCAAAAGGTCGATCCTGTGCGACGCGACGGCTTCCGGAACGTTCGAACGGGTCGATGATCAGGAGGGACAGGCCGATTTGGATTCACGCTGGGCGACGAGCTACGACGTGGGTTGTGGCCCTTGCGTCATGGAGGTGATCGCCCGCAACGGGGCCGGCGAGGGACTCTGTACTGCAAGCGTTGAATTCGACGTGGTCGGATGGGGGTTCGCCGAGCTGCCCGCCGAGCAGGTGAGCGTCTCGCTCCCCTGCGAAGGGAGCGCGCCATGAGTCGAATCTGCGCAATCCTGTGGACGGGCCTGCTGCCGTGCTTGCTTGGGGGCTGCGACGGCTCCGGCGGAGGCA
>JBATTM010000136.1:0-9908 GCA_049670545.1 Polyangiales bacterium | reverse complement strand
CGGGCAATCCCGATTCGTTGCCGCTGCCCGCCCGAGAACTCGTGTGGATAGCGCCGCATGTACTCAGGGCGCAGACCCACGCGCTCGAGAAGTGACGCCACTCGCTCCTCTTCCTCCCTCCTCGTCTTCACCAATCCGTGCACACGGAGAGGTTCCGTGAGCGCGGCGCGGACCGTCATCCGGGGGTTCAACGAGCTGTATGGATCCTGGAAGATGATCTGCATGTTTCGACGGAGGGGTCGCATATCCGTCTGGGAGATCGTCGTGATGTCTTGGCCTTCGAACGAGATCCGCCCGGAGGTTGGGTCGTGAAGCCGCAACAGAAGCCGCCCGAGGGTACTCTTGCCGCACCCCGACTCACCCACGAGCCCGAGAGTTTCTCCTGTCATCACTTCGAGCGACACGTCGTCTACCGCGCGCAACTCCGCGCGACCTTGTCCGAGGCCACGGTGCGGACCTCGAAAAGACTTGCGAAGCGACTCGGCGCGGATGATCGGATCCCCCATCACGCGCGAACCTCCGCGTGATGACACGCCACGTCTACCGTGCCGTGCCGCACGAGCTGTGGCTCCTGCGATCGACACTCCTCGGTGACGAGGTCACAGCGATCTTGGAAACGACAACCAGAAGGTAGTGCGCGGAGATCGGGAACGACCCCTCGTATGGTGGGCAAACGGCTTCCTCGGTTGCGTGCCCCGGGCAAACTCCGAAGCAAGCCTCGGGTGTAGGGATGGCGTGGATCTCGAAACAACGCCTCCGTCTCCGCATACTCGACGATCTTGCCTGCATACATCACAGCGATCTCATGCGCGAACTCGGCCATCACGCCCAAGTCGTGGCTGATGAAGATCATGCTCATGCCGAACTCCGACTGCAGACCGCGCAAGAGGTCGAGAATCTGAGCCTGGATCGTGACGTCGAGGGCGGTGGTGGGCTCGTCGGCAATCAGCAGCCGCGGTCGACACGAAAGCGCCATTGCGATCATCGCACGTTGACGCATTCCCCCAGAAAGCGTGTGGGGATAGGAATCGACACGTTCGGTTGGGGCAGGAATCCCTACGAGATCCAGAAGCTCGATCGCGCGCGTGCGCGCGGCTTTTCGACTGACGCGTTCGTGAAGACGGACCGCTTCGATGATCTGCGTCCCGACCGTGTACACGGGGTTGAGCGAGGTCATCGGCTCCTGGAAGATCATCGAGATGTCGTTGCCGCGCAGATTTCGCATTTGACGCTCGGGAAGCGACAGTAGCTCCTGCCCTGCAAAGACGATCTCACCCGATTCGATCACCCCGGGGGGCTCTGGCACCAATCGCATGATCGACAACGAGGTCACGCTCTTGCCGCACCCGCTCTCGCCGACGACGCCGAGCGTCTTTCCGGAGTGCACGTCAAACGACACATCATCGACTGCACGCAGATACCCTTCATCGGTTTCGAACGCGGTGACCAGGTGTCGCACGCGTAGCAGCGGTTCGGTCATGCGGCGCTACCTTAGCACTAGAGCGACGGACTTCGCCTGTTCATGGACAGGTGGCGATCTCGACCGCAGCACCCGGGCGGGGCACCTGCGTGAACGCATTGGCCGGAACGGCGGGATTCACGGTCAGTGACTTCACCCGGACCTCGGTGTCGGCACCGTTCGCATAGTCGGTGAGCCGGACCTCCGTTGGAAACCAGTGGCCGTCGATCATTGCGTAGTCGCCGTACGTCGCCCGCCACAAGAGGGTGCCGTCGGTTCCGAACAAGCTCGAGCTGCGGAGCAAGAGGCGCTGACCTGTTGGTGGCTTGTCACGATCGGCGTCTTCGACCGACAGCTCGATTTCCTGGCTCGTCCCATCTTCAGCCTTGAGAAGAAGCGCGTACGTTCCGCGGCGACACTCCATGCTCTGCTCGACAGCCGTGATTCGCGGAGTGTCACCGGTCAGAAGCCGCACCACGTTCTCGCCTTCGATCGCGACTCCGAGGAGGCGGGCAATGTTCTCCGGGCAAGTGGGCCCTTGAACGAAGGTGTTCTCGCGCAGATCGCTCAGTTGAAAACTCTGCCCATCGCTGGTCAAGACGGCGGCAGGTCCAAACTGAGTCATCACGTCGAAGCGAACGCGCCCCGGACGCTCGAAAAACATCAGTACGTTCCCCCGAATGCGACCACGGTCTGCCCACTGTGTGACGCGGGCCTCCGCCTTTAGGGATGACCATCCTTGTCGCGACGTGGTCAGCGCTGCGAGCGTCTCCGCGGGATCGGTTCGCGCTTGAACGGGGCACGCGGGCGCAGAGCGGCACCCCGTGGCGGAGAGGAACCCCACGAGGAGGCAGATCGGCAGATGAGTCCGCACTAGTCGTTGGGTGCGCCGAGGTTGATCCACTGCTCGACGACGTTGATGACCGAGTTCGATATCGTCTGAACACCGCCGGCGATCGGCATCTCGGCACCGCAGGTTTGGGTGGCGAGCATCTTCTGGATCATGAGCGAGCCACCAGCATCGTTGGGAATGACCACGGTGCCCTGACCCTCACACAGCCCCGCAGAAGATGCTGGAACGTCGAACACGGCCGCGTGGGAGTCGGAGGCCCAGTTCGAAGTGTCGGTGAGATCGGTTCCAGACAGATCGAGCGCAGCCAGCCCTTGCGGACTTGCGCCCCCGGGAATGAAACCGTTCGGATTGTCAGGGTTCTGATCGGTGTTGGTGTTGACCGGCCCGTGACACGTCAAGCAGGTCCCGAAAATCAGCGATGCATAGATCGAGCTCCATGTCGGTTCCGGGAGACTTGCGCCTGGCCCCGAATACACGCACGCCTCTCCGTCAATGCTCTGACACGGCGTCAGCTCGAGCTGAGCAGACGGAGGGGTTTCAGTCCGCGCCACGACGGGAGACGCGCACGCCAGCCAGTTGCGAATGATGTCCTCCGCTTCGGGTGTGCCGATCTCAGGAAGCGGTGTGCCGTCAGCTTTCAACCACTGACGCGTGTCTCGTACCGTACGGCCGGCTTCTCCGGGCGGCATCGTGTTGCCGCGGATCTCTTGAATGCTCTGACCTGCCCACGTCCCGAGCTTGCTTTGGTTGCCGTCGAGTCGCGACAACCTTTCGCAATAGGGGGAGTCGGCGTTCTCGCCGTCGCAGGGTTGGAGGTTGGCGCAGGTCGAATCGACCGAAGGATCCGTGCACGCCAAGTCCAGATCGAAGTTGAGCCCCGCCGGAACACCAAAGCGTGCGTCGCGCTCTGCAGCCGGGGAGTGACAAAACTGACCCGCGCCGCAGCTCGTCTGCACGAGGGCTTGTCCTTCGTACATCGGGAGACCGTCGGTTTCTCGGAAAGCCAAATCGAACGCCGCGGGCCCCGCGAGCGGGACGCCTTCCTCGGTCACGCCATCGAGGTTGCATTCGCCGAGATCTCGGTTGCAGCCCGCGCCACCTAAGACGATGGCGACGAGCGCACTAATAAGGAAGCGAGACTTAGCCATGACCGCCCGTAAATTGCGTCGAGTCCCCGGAGGAGTCAAGCAAGTGTCACGAGACGATCAGGCAGCGGATCGCAGGTGGGAGAGCCGATCTCGGAGCTTCTCTCGCACTCGCACTTCGAGTTGTCTGACCCGCTCCTTGCTCACGCCCATCTCGCGACCCAACGCCTCCAGCGTCCTGGGCTGGTCAGCCATCATGCGCGCGGTGACGATTCGCTGTTCCCGATCCGAGAGGGACGCGAGCACGGAATCGAGATCATCGCGCACCCGGTGAATCGCCTCGGCGCGCGCCATGGCGTCCTCCGGCGTGAGTTGGTCCGCGCCGATGCGGTCCAGGGGGCTTGGCGCGTCGGACACGCTGACGTCGAGCGACATATCCCCTCGGGTGAGAAGCGGCCACAACTGCTGTGCCCTCAGCATGGGCATCCCGCTCTCCTCCGCCAGCGCCTCCGGAGATTCGACCGACTTCCGCCGAAACACTCGCATCGCGCGGCGTTCGGTCCGGGTCGTGCCCAGACGCACGATTCGGTACGATCTGACGACGTAGTCTCGGATCTCTGCGCGAATCCAATAGGCGGCGTATGTGATCAGCCGGCACTGCTTCTCCGGGTCGAACTTGGCTGCCGCTTTCAGCAGGCCGAGGTTCCCCTGCTGGATCAGATCTTCGATCGGCACCCCCCATCGACGGTATTCCCTCGCGATCGAGATGACGAAGGGCAGGCTCGACTCCACCAACCCTCGACCGGCCTCTTGATCACCGTTCGCCCATCGCGTGGCCAGGTCTCGCTCGGTCTCGGGGTCGAGCACGTCGACTCGCCGTAGCGACGCACGATAGCGGTCCAGGGCCGTGACTTGAGAATCGTATGCCATAGCGCTGAACGGGTGCACGTACCGTGCCGACATCGAATGGCCCCGAAACGGGGTTCTTCTCTCGCAGGGACCCCATCGTGACGCGGCGTTTTGCCGCGCGCGGGCGCGGTTTCGCCGCGGCTGGATATTCCCTCGGTCAGAACGTCAGCAGGCGCGCAAAAACGCTGGAATTTTCCGGGCCAGCTTTGCCGTGGAGGCGAGTTATGCTAGTTTTCGGGTCGTGGACGTGGTGCTTCGCAAAGTTGGCCGCAAGCCCGGTCGAGCTGTCGTGGGGCGCCTCCTGCGCCCGCCGCGAAAGGGTTCGGTCGTCGTGATCGAGTTCGCCGATGGCCTTCACGAGTATGTGACGACGCCAGTCAAGCGAGTCCTGCAACTCTGCGGTGAGGGCACGTACTACTTGCAGACCGCAAACAGCCGGTACCGCCTCGAGGTGCGTTCGAGCGAATCCGGCGTCGTCGATCAGCCGGTCGCAAACTGAGCGCGGTTCAGTTTCATCTGCCCGAGCTTGGCGACGAGTTCGTTGAGGAGCGTTTGTAGTTTTACGAAGTCGCCCTTCTTTGTCTCGCTCGATTGCTCATCGACGTAGAGCCCGCGATTGAGTTCGATCTGCACGACATGTCGACCCTCCTTTGGGGCTCCGTAGTGACCCGTCGTCCACCCCCCTCGATACGGAACGTCGTGCTTCACACTGAGCCCAGCGTCGCGAAAGTGCGCGTCGACTAGATCGATGATCCGGCCGTCCGCGGTGGACCGACCACGAGTACCTGGAACGATGTCGGGTCGCCGTGCGGCCTTACCACCGAGCATCCGCCTGCCGTGCGAAGGCATGGAATGTGCGGCAACCACGATCACGTGGCCGTGGTCGTCTCTTATTTGATCCGATACTTCTCGCAGCGCGTGGTGATACGGACGGTAGTACTGTTCGATCCGCCGAGTGAACTGTTCGACGGTCAGTGGTGCGCGCAACAATGGCCGACCATCCGTACCCGCTCTCCACACCACGCCGCGGGCCGGAATCTGACGGGCCTTGGGGTGCCGCGGTACCGCTGACAAATCGACTTCCTCGGGGCCACGGTTGAGGTCGACCACGTACCGCGACACGCGGGACACCAGAAGTGTTGCACCGACGTCCGGGGCCCCCGCGTACAGCTGATCGACGTAGATGTCCGAATCTCGAAGGACGGCAAGCGGGGATGCGTCGAGCTCGGACTCGACTTCGTCGGGAATTTGCAGGCCCGCATGCGGGACTTCGACCAGCACGGGGGTCGGTTCGATTCGGGGCTGGGTCAGTTCGACGAAGGACACGTGGGGGCTCAAGCGCTGAACGATTCTCGAAAGGGCATCTCCGAAGGGTTCACCTTGGTCCGAACCAGCCCGCACGCAAGCCCAAGGTACAACGCACGGTACACGGGTTCGAGATCGGCGCCAGAGTGGCTCTCTCTGGCGAGCAGCCCGCCGAGGGTCGCATCTCCCGAGACCGACTGAAGAATGCTGACCCACGAAGGGTCGAGTCGAAACGAAGCCAGAGGAGGCCCGTCCTGGCAACGCTCGACGACACGCTCGCGCAGAGGGTCGAGCACAGACTCAATCTCCTCGAGATGGGCCTCGAGGGCCGCGTCACGCAGGAGCTCATAGGGATCCTGGCCGAGCGGAAATGTCTCTTCGTGGCTGCGCGCCCCACGCACGAACGCCCACTCGCCGCGCCGCCATCGAAACGACTCCATCAAGCGGCCGCGAACCTGATCGGTGATCGCGCGAAACAGTTCGACCGGACGAAGGATTCCGAGCCCCACCAAGGCATCGCCGAGTCTGCCTCCGTACTTCGGCAGAAGCGCGAGCGCCATCTCGATTTCCATTCGTAGACAGCGTCCAGTCGCCACGAGGTGCTCCCCCAACAGCTCCGACTTGTCTGTGGATGCGACGAACTCGGGGCGGCCCGAGACGAAGTAAATCTTCTTTCGTCGATTGCGTTGCCACAGATGCAGGACCCCTGTTTCTTGCCGGGCGACGATGTCGTAGACGACAGGGAGGAGTGTGGCGGCCCGAAGCTGCCCCTGCTTCTCGGCGTGCGCGAGCTCCTCGAGTTTCCATTGAAGCCCGGGTGAAGTCACGAATCGTGTGAGTTCCGGAATGCGGGTCGCGTCGAGGAACGTGCCGTCGCTCTTCGCGATCCTGCTGCTCCGACTATCGATAACGCCGGTGGTCAGCAGTTGAATCAACCGAGGGTAGCTCATCGGCCCCATCTCGCTCCCGTCCGGGAGCAAGACTCGATAGATGATCGGCGAGGTCGCCGTCTGCGGACCGAGAAGCTCTTGGCCCGCATGGTGCATCAAATCGCTATCCACTAGCGATTGAACCTCGGCCCCAGGCTCGCGGGCCTCTGGCACGTCGCCATCGACCAAGCCGAGCTGGGAGAGCAATCGAGCGAGGCGGTCGGGCCCGTGCCCCATGCCCCTACGCCGCATGATCTCGGCGCAAGCCTCTGCGAACGCGCCAGCGGTTGGGCGTTCCGCCGGATCCTTCTGGAGGCCGCGGAGAACCAACTGATGGATGTCTTGAGGAATGCGCCGCTCGCAGCGAGCGAGGACACGGAGATCTGCGTCACGAATCTGAAGAAGGACGTTGAGCTCGCTCTCGCCTTGAAAGAGGGGCTCACCGATCAGCTGTTCGGCGAGGACGGTCGATAGTGTGAAGACGTCACTCTTGCCGGTGAGCTCTTTGCCGAGCACCTGTTCAGGCGACATGTAACCGAGCTTGCCCCGTACCTGCCCGTCTTCGGTCGTGGGCGCACGGCTTCGAACCGTCGCAATCCCGAAATCCGTGAGCTTCACGTGACCTGACCTTGTTAAAAGGATGTTGGCCGGGCTCACATCGCGGTGGACGAACTCGAGTGGCCGACCTTGGTCATCGGAGGCGTGGTGTGCGTATTCGAGGGCCTGGGCGGTTTGGTATGCGATGTGGAGAGCGACGTCCCATGGGATCGGGGTTTCCGGCGGCCCAGTTCGAAGGACACGGCTCACGTTCGAACCGTCCACCAACTCCATCACGAGCACGAGATCCTCGCCCAGCGTCCCGAAGTCGAACACCTGAACAATGTTGGGGTGCTCGAGGAGCGCAGCGAGGCGAGCCTCGTCGATGAACATGCCGACAAAGTCAGGATCGCTAGAGAACTGCGGGAGAATTCGCTTGAGCGCGACGCGCTTCTGGAAGCCATGAAGCCCCTCACGACGCGCGACGAAAACCTCGGCCATGCCCCCCGTCGCTAGGCGACGTTCGATGTGGTACGGCCCGAGAAGCGGCCGCTCTTCGCTCACACATCCCTCCGTTGGTGACCGACGAACTCAATCATACGCGTGGCAGCCCCCCCCTGTCAGCTTAGTCCCAGGACATCGATCGCCGTTCCGCCGACAACGGAACACTTGGGACCCACCTTCGTCTCTGTCTATCATAAGAACGTCCACTCGGTACGGGGGAACCATGGGGATTGTCAGGAAAACAGCGCGCTCGAAAAAGGTCAAAGACCCGCTTCTTGGAAAAGTCGTCGCCGGCCGCTATCGGCTGGAGTCCCAACTCGGGGAAGGTGGGATGGGTGTCGTCTATCGCGCGCGGCACGTACTCATCGATCGTGTCGTTGCGCTGAAGTTGATTCGGCCTGACCTTCGCGGTGAGACGCACTTGCGCGCATGGATGGTTCGCGAGGCCCGCGCCGCAAACCGTGTTGACCACGCGCACATCGTCGATATCCACGACGTTGGCGAAACCGAGGAGGGCGAACTCTATCTTGTGATGGAGTATCTCGTGGGAGACTCTCTCTCCTCGCAGATCGCAAAAGGGCCGATGCAGATCGCGCGTGCGGTCGACATCTTGGAACAGATGACTGCGGCGCTTGCTCGTGCACACGACCTCGGTGTCGTGCACCGGGATCTCAAGAGCGACAACATCATGGTGACTGCACGCGGTGGCCGACAAGACTTCGTGAAGATCCTCGACTTCGGTCTGGCCGCACTGACGCGCGACCCTCGCCTTGCACCGAAGGGCGCGGTGTTTGGAACTCCAGAGTATATGTCTCCGGAACAGGCCCGCGGAGAGGACGCGATCGCGTCGAGCGACCTGTACGCACTCGGTATTCTGTTCTTCGAAATGCTGACGGGTAGGCTGCCGTTCCGCTCCGGCGACCGCGACGAGTTGCTCGACATGCAGCGCACGGCGAAGGCGCCGAGCCCGCGCAAGTACCGGCCGGACGTCCCGGAGCACGCTGAGCAGATCATCTTGCGGTTGCTCGAAAAGGATCCGGAGAAGCGCTTCCGTGACGGGCATCATCTGAAGGAAGAGCTCAAAGAGATGCAGCGTGCCTTGCCGGCACGCAACTGGGACTCGCCCACGGACGTGACGCCGGCAGCGCCTCCGCTTCCGCCTCCCGCGAAGGCACCCGGTGTCGTCGAATGGAGTCGCACCGCGGCAAACTTCCTCCGTGCTGTCGCGCGCGCCTACCCGGACGGCGACGCGCCGACCGCGGTCCAAGGCGCAGCTGATCAGATCTGGGAGATGGCTTCACGTGCCTCGCGCCTAGAGGGTGAGCTGGAGAGCCATTCGAAGAAGCTTGAAAGCATCGAGAAACGGGGACGTGCGCTTCGCGCCGAAATCGGCCGTAAGGTGGAAGACCTGGCGGGCGAGGAGTCTCGTGCGTTGCGCGATGAATCGTCAGAGCGAGATGTTCACAGCCAACTGGTACTTCGAAAGAAGAAGTCACAACGCGAGATGCGGGCGGCACAGGCCGAGGTGCAGGCCGCCGGGCGCGATCTCGACCGCGTGCGCGGTGCGCACGAAGCGCTTGGGGCCGCACGGGCCGAAATCACGGTACTTGACGGCGTCGCACGAGACTACGACCAACGGGCGCGCACCAAAGAGGACGCAGCCGGAGAGCGGCGCAAGCAGATCGAGCAACTTCGCGCGCAGCTCAAACGATACAGCGAAGCGCTGGAAAACGACCTCCAAACCGGCCGCGAACGAATCGCGAATCGTGTACGCAAAGCGCTGGAGTTCGAACGCGCATTCGGTGACGCGTCGAATCTGCTTCTCGACCATCTCCGTGACAAGCCCGAATGCCGAGAACTTCTCGAGGACATCGACAAGCGACGACAAGGGCAAGATCCGGACGACAAGCCATCAGAGCTTCAAGAGCTGATGGAGCGACACGTCGCGGCGCGGTAGCGGCCGGATCCAGTGGGGCAATCGGGTCGGTTCCGACACGGCCATGTGGCGGACGGCTCGGCTTGCAGAGGTTGGCCGGTGCACTTGGGGCGTCTGCCAACGCAAGCCTCGGGGCCGGATCAACTGGGGCAACCGGGCGGCGTGTGACACGGCCATGTGGCGGACGGCTCGGCTTGCATGGGTTGGCCGGTGCACTTCGGGCGTCTGCCAACGCAAGCCTCGCCTCAGAGCTCGCGACCAACCCGAGCTGGTTGCTCGCTGACGGGTTGGCACTCGCCATGCCGCCACATGACCGCATCGAACCCGCCCTATTGAACCCACCACCGCGGGGCACACGGCGCGTCGACTGGCGTCTGCGAGACGCGCGTCG
>JBATTM010000135.1:0-1760 GCA_049670545.1 Polyangiales bacterium | reverse complement strand
TCGCCGCCCGGCACTATCCCACACGACAACCAGCAGCATGCTGGTCGCGTCGATCGACGAGCGCCTGGATCGCGCGACGGACGAAAATCGGCGTGCCTGAGTAGGCGAGGTCCCCTACGTTCCCTTGATGGCCGACCTACCGACCGTACGCACCTCGACTCCAAAAACGACGCTCGAAGAAGCCGCCTGGCCGAAGCTCGACCCGGAGCAGCTCGAGAAGCTGCGCGAGAACGGGACGACACGGTCGTTCGAGAACGGCGACGTACTCTTCGACGTCGGGCAAGACGGCTACGACTTTGTCTACGTAGAAGAAGGGAGCGTGAACATCGTCGACCGATCGGACGACCGCACCGTCATCCGAATCGAGGCAGGCAACTTCGTTGGCGAGCTAGGCATGCTGATGGGGCAGAAAACGTTCTTGGCCGGCGTCGTGACAGAGGATACGAAGGCGATCGTCGTGCCACAGGCCACCCTACGCGTGCTGGTGTCCACGGTGCCAGAGATCGGCGACATGGTCGTCACAGCGTACGCCGCGAGACGGAGGCTTCTGATGGAGTGGAACGAGGGGGGGCTCGTGATCGTCGGGCGCGAGGACGATCGTTCGACCCTTCGCCTTCGTGAGTTCGCGAACCGCAATCGGATCCCAAATCGCTACGTCGATCGACGAGACCAGCAAGCGATCGACGACCTGAAAAAGATCTGTGACCTACCCGACTCGGGAACTGCTGCCGTGGTGGGCCCAGCGCGGGTGCTGAGCGAACCAACGCGCCAAGAGCTTGCGGCGGCGATGGGGCTCGATTTGGTTGCGAAAGCCGAAACACCATTCGACGTGCTCGTAATTGGCGCGGGGCCCGCCGGGCTCGCGGCCTCGGTGTACGCGGCGTCAGAAGGACTTCGCGCACTGGTGGTGGAGGACACCGCGATTGGCGGACAAGCCGGGACGTCTTCGCGCATCGAGAACTATCTTGGTTTCCCGAAGGGCGTCTCTGGCGGCGAACTTGCCTATCTCGGCGAGGTGCAAGCCGTGAAGTTCGGTGCGCGCATCACCGCGCCACGGCGCGCCACGAAGCTCACGCCGGGCGACGAGTACCATTCCATCGAGCTCGACGATGGCCGTTCCGTGCGCGGACGAACGGTGGTGCTCGCCAACGGCGTGCGCTACCGCCGGCTCCCGGTCGACCGTCTCGCGGAGTTCGAGGGGCGCGGTGTGTACTACGCGGCCACCGAGCTCGAGGCGCGCTTCTGCCATGACACGGCGGCGGTGATCGTGGGCGGCGGCAACTCGGCCGGTCAAGCGGCAATGTTTCTTTCGCGCACGGCCGACACCACACACGTCGTCGTTCGGGGCGACGGGCTCTCGTCGACCATGTCGTCTTATCTATCGGACCGAATCGAGAGTGACGCTCGGATCAAGCTCTGGACGCACGCCGAAGTACGCTGCCTCGACGGAGGCGAGCGCCTCGAGCAAGTCAGGTTGCGCAACAACGAGACCGGCGAGGAAACCACGATCGACTCGCGCGCCTTGTTCATCATGATCGGCGCTGCGCCCAACACCGATTGGCTAGAAGGGCAAGTTGCGCTCGACGACAAAGGCTTCGTTCTGACGGGTCGCGACGCCAACGAATCGCTCGACGGCTACGCCACGTCGTGTCCAGGTATCTTCGCTGTGGGCGACATCCGCTCGGGGTCAGTTAAGCGCGTAGCCTCCGCGGTCGGCGAGGGGTCGGTCGTCGTCTCAGCTGTGCACAAGCTCCTCGCTC
>JBATTM010000134.1:0-3231 GCA_049670545.1 Polyangiales bacterium | reverse complement strand
CGCCAGCTCCGTCAATTACAGCCGGGGCGGCGCGACGGTCCCGCCTGGTGACCCCTACTCGCTTGTCGTCAATGACGATGGCGTGCAGATCATCGACCTGGGTGGCCCCAGCTGCTTCGATATTCTGGCAATCCAGATCGCAGACGCTCCCTGATCACTTGGATCTATCGGAAGCAATAGCGGCGGCGACCCCATCACGGTTTGCGTTGCGTTGCTTTTGGAGTCGAACGCGCGGCCGTCACGTGGCGCAACTCTCAGACCGACCCTAGTCTTCGTGTATGGAGCGCTTTCAGCGACTTGGTCGGTGCGTGCTGGGGGCTTCGATCGTGCTTACGATCGCATCCGCAGCTTGGGTGGGGGTGAACGTCGTCAGCTTCATCGCCCGAGGGTGGTGGGTCGGCGTTGCGCTTGCGATTCCAGTTGGAATCGCGACAGTCGATCTCGTGACAGGCGTGGTTCACTGGGCATGCGACCGCTTCGGCAACAGAAACACTCCTGTGTTCGGCGCGCTACTGATTCGCGCCTTCCGGGAGCATCACGTCGACCCCACTGGGATGGTCGGCCACGACTGGATCGAGACGAACGGGGAGCCCTGTGTTCTCTCCGCGATCGCCCTGGCTGTTCTTGCTGGGTTGGCGTCGGCCGTTCAATCCGAGCTTGGCGCCGCGGCCTTTACGCTCGTCTGGACGATGGCTGTCGTGGGAGCGTGGGCCAATCAAGTTCACAAATGGGCGCACATGACCGACGCGCCTGGACTGGCGCGCGTGTTGCAGCGGGTGGGTCTCGCTTTGCGCCCGGGCGAGCATGCGTGCCATCATCGAGCGCCCCACGATTCGGGCTACTGCATCAGCACCGGGTGGATGAACCCGTTCCTGGATCGTCTCAAGCTCTGGGCCTGGCTCGAGCGCTCACTGAGGAGACCTACGTGAAACTGACAGATTGGCTGGCCGAACACGTCACCAACGACCCTCGCGCCTTGCGCTGGTTCGATGCGCCCGATGCAGAGGGTCGAATCGCGCGCTGTTATCAGGAGCTGTTGAGCGGTTACGAGACCGACCCTGCGACGATTCTGAAGACCACGCGCATGGTCTCTGAAGACGAGTCACCAGGAAGAGTCGAGGTCCAGGGCATCGCGTTCTACTCGATCTGCGCGCACCACTTCTTGCCATTCTTTGGCCAGATCAGCATTGGCTACGTGCCCGGCGACCGGATCTTGGGGCTTGGAAAATTGCCCCGCCTGGTCGACGCCTACGCAAGACGTTTTCAGATTCAAGAAGACCTCGTCCGAGACATCGCCCGTGAGATGATGACATCGGGGCACGCGAAGGGCGTGCTCGTGAAGTCCGAGGCGCAGCATCTGTGCATGGTGAGCCGGGGCCCCAAGAGCCCCGCGTCTGTGACACATGCAGAATTCGCGCTCGGATGTCTGAGTGACTCGTCAGTGTAGCGGGGGGGTCATGGGTCGAATGGCGCTCGTGGCCCTCGTGGTGGTCGCAGGTGGGTGCGCTCGGAAGCCGGCGGCAGAAAACGATGCCAGGGCCCTGGAGTTTCGGATCGAGTCGCAACCCGTTCGTTCGCTGACCGCCAGGGAACTTACGCACTCGATCAAGCCTGGCGAAATCGAGGTTTTCGAACCCTACGAGAAGACGAACGTCGTCTTCACCGCCCTCCCCCTCGAACGGGTCTTCGATGAAGCGTACGGGCCGTCGTGGCGGGAACGCGAGGCGATCCTGTTCACGTGTCGTGACGGCTATCAGCCCACCATCCCCGTGCGACGTCTACTGGACAAGGAGGGATTCTTGGCGATCGACCGACCTGGTGACGTCGGCTTTTCGATTCTCAAGGAGGAGGAGGGGGAAAAGCGGCGCGTGGCACTGGCGCCGTTCTACGTCGTCTGGGAGAACTTGGACGATGCGCATGCGCGAAGCCAGGGAGACTACGGCTGGCCGTACCAAGTCGTCGCGATCGATCTCGTTTCTTTCCGGTCACGCTTCGGGGCGATGGCTCCGCCCGATGACGCATCGGCCCAAGTTCTCGCAGGCTTCGAGGCTTTCGTCGTCCACTGCTCGAAGTGCCATGCGATGAACGGGCAAGGAGGGGCGCTCGGCCCGGAACTCAACACCCCGGCCAATCCCACCGAGTACATGAAGGATGCATGGCTCCGTCGGTGGATCGACGATCCGGCGAGCATGCGTCTCAATCCGCGGATGCCTCCCCTCAACCGAGAACTCCCGGCCCGTGCGAGGGTGATCGACGAAATCGTGGCGTACCTAGCGGCGATGGCCTCACACAAAGTCGAGCCCCGAGAGCCTTGATGTTCGCGGAGTTCTACGATTCGTTCGTCCAGCACCCGTTACTGCTGTGGGTGGCGGCGGTCGTCGGCCTTGCGATCGCGCTTCGGCGACCAGGGCTTCGGCCTTCGGTGCGGCGTTTCTGTGTCGCGCTCACGATCGTCTCGCTTGTGGATGCCTGGCTCACCACGAACGACGTTCCGGGACTTGGGCCGTTGACCGGCGGGGCTGCAACATGGGTCCCGCTGGCGTTCGTCCTCATCGGAGACTTCCGATACTTCTTGTTCATCGAGAGCGCCCGCCGCGGGGGAACCCTCGTGTTCGAAGCGCGACATGTCGCGCGCGCCCTGGCATGGACGCTGGTCGTCCCGATTGCGTCGCAGTTGGTGACCACGGCGATGGGGTCGACGAACTCTCGGGTGCTGTTCTTGGTGTACGAGGCACTGTTCGTGGTTCTCGCGATCGGAATCTCCGCGCACTACCTCCCGAAGCACACCGAAACCCTAGCGTGGACACGGGGCGTCACGCGATTCGTCATCGGTTACTACGCACTCTGGGCCGGGGCCGACGCGATCATCTTGGTGACGGGCGCCGACGCGGGCTTCCTCCTCCGCGTGGCTCCGAACATTCTCTACTACGGGGGGCTCGTCCCCGTCATCGCGTGGACGGCACCCAAGATGGCTCGAACCAAGGAGTGAAATAGAGGCACGGGGTTGCGAATGTGGGGGCGGTCGCATACACAGCCGGCATGGCACAGCGATTTGTAGTGGTTTCAGACAATGGGGAGTCGTGGGTCCTGGGCGGTGATCCCAACGATGGGGAGTTCACCTCGGGCAAGGATGACCAACATGCGTTGCCGCAGCTCCTTGAAGACGGCTGGACTTCCAAGACCGTGACACCCGGCTCGGGAACCAAGGACGACTCCTCGTACTGGCTCGTC
>JBATTM010000133.1:0-4192 GCA_049670545.1 Polyangiales bacterium | reverse complement strand
ATCATCGAGAATCGTCTCATCGAGCGAAATGTGGCCACCGAGCCGCGCCGCCCGTGCAAGCACAGGACGATACTTCTGACGCGCGCCCAAGCGGCGCTGCAACACGCCTCCGTCCTCGCTCAACGCCAACCAGATCGTACCCGTGCCGAGCCCTCCTGCCTTCGCCCGGGGATTGGGCAGAACCTCCGGCAGCGCGTAGCGACCCTTTTCATCAAGCCGCGAATCAGGATCGAAGTGCACGGTCGCGCTCGAATCCACTACGGGCACCGCAATGACTTTCGCCACCTTTTCCGAGAGGGTCCCGCGGCCGTCGTAGCCTTCGGTCTCGGGATCCACCACGGTGGGCGACCCGGTCACGATGAAGACATGCCCGGTATCCTTGGGTCGAGGGCGACTCTCGTCAGTGGGCTTGGCGTAGCGTCCCATCGCGTACGCGCCGATGTCGCCCGGCCGAAGCTCTTCGAAGTTCGTCACCGGCTTGAATCCAGTGGTCTTGGTGTGTTCAGCCCGAAAGTAATCCGTCACGACGAACGAGCGGGACCATGGCCGCCAGCGCTCTCGCAAGACGAAGTCCTCGGAGTACGCCTTGTTGTGTTCGGGGAGCCGACGCTGCGACTGCAAGACCGCCTCATGAAGTGGCGAGACTGTATTCAACGCGAAACTCAACCACCCGGAACAATCAGTCGACACGAACGCGACTTGCGTGTCTGTCGGCGCCAGCTGCACGAGGGGCTCGCCAAGCCGCTTTCTCGGACCGAGTAGCCTCTGGTGGCTGTACGTGTTGCTCGTGTCGTCGTCCTTCAGCGCCTCGGCGACCGCCGTGGAAAACCGAACCATGCTTTCGGAGAGCTGATCGGATGAGTCGGTGGTCGCATGCGACCGTCTTCCGGTGTCGACCGTGGCTGGACGCTGCCCCGACGCACACGATGCGAGGAGCAGGAGCATCGCGAGATGCGTTCTAGATAGGGCGACCCGTCTCATGTTCCCAAAGCTGAGCGAGCCACGTCCTCCAGGGGCCGCCGCCCCACCGTACCTCGCAACTCAACTGACTGTTGTAGCCGCCTTCCGGGTCACCACGCCAATTCGTCGCCAACAACCCGCCCGTTCCCTACCAGGCCAGGGGTTAATGCCTTGATCGCCGAGGAGCGCTATTCGTGGGGCGCCAGGAGCACCTTGCCGTCCTTGTTGTCCTGGGCGGCGTGGGCGACCGCCTGCCCGATTTGATCGAGTGGGTAGGTTCCCGCGATTCGACCACGCAGGACACCCTTTGCGATGAGCGGAACGAGCGCGCCGAAGGTCGCCTGGATGTCGGCTGGAGACGCCTCTTGGAACCATTTCGAAAGCCAGAAGCCCCGGGCGCGTACGCCGTTGAAAACCAAGGCGGTGGGCGGCAACACGGGACCTTGGCCCGAGAGTAGACCATAGGAAACGATGGTGCCTCCCGGGCTCAGGGCGTCTGCGAGTCTCGAGAAGGTTTCACCACCTACGGCATCGAGCGCCAGGGGGAGGCGTCCGTCGCCCACGGCTTCCTTGATGCGGGTCGCGAGGTCGGGGCCGTCGACCAAGACCACGTCTGCGCCAGCGTCCGAGAGGGGGTCGACCGCGCTTTGGCGTCGTACGACATTGATCGTCTTGAGCCCGCGATGCTTGGCAAGCTGCATGACGTACCCGCCCACCGTCGAGTTGGCCGCAGACTGAACGACCCAGTCGCCCGCCTCGAGATCGACGAAGAAGTTCAACAGCAAGTGCGCGCTCACAGGGTTGACGGACAGCATGGCGAGCTGATGCGGGTCGACTTCGTTGGGCATCGGAACGAACGCCTGCGCCGGACCCACGAAGTGATCACGCCAGCTGCCGAGTCCCGCTGGCAGCAAGACGGTCTGCCCGACCGAAACCCCGGGGGCCTCGCTTTCCACAACGCGACCCGCCCCCTCGTTTCCCGGTGTCGCCGGCAACTGGGGACGGATGCCGTAGTTCCCGGCGATCTGGAGCAGGTCGGCAGGATGAATGGGTGTCGCAAGGACGTTCACGCGGATCTCGCCTGGGCGAAGGGTCGCGTCCGGAACCTCTTCCACCTCGAGCACCTCGGCAGGGTTGCCAAACTGGCTGTACACGATCTTCTTCATGGGGCTTCTCCTCTCGGCTGAGCTCTACTATTGTCTTCAGAGATGTAATCTCTTCTGCTGAGAAGATAAGAGGGGGTTTTCATCGTTCTCTGTTGTCTTTTCGACAATAATAAGCGGCTCCCAGAGAGTCAGAGGTGTGCCCATGGATCGACTTCAAGCCCTTCGCTACTTCCTGAAGGTCGCGGAGACGTCGAGTTTCACCGATGCAGCGAAGGAGTTTTCAGTGCCGGCATCATCGGTGTCGAGACGCGTTCGAGACCTCGAAGCGCACCTCGGTGTCGAGTTGTTTCGTCGCTCCACGCGGGTCGTCCAACAAACCGAGTTGGGGCGGCTCTACGAAACCATGGTTCAGGAGGCCGTGGCCGCGCTCGACCACGCGGACGCCGTGGTGAGCCAGCAGTCCGAGAAACCGGCCGGCGTACTTTCGATCACGGCGCTGCCGGGGTACGGGCGCTTGCGATTGGTTCCGGCACTCCTTCGGTTTCAGGATCTCTACCCGGAAGTGGTGCTGGACGTTCAACTCAGCGATCGCGTGGCGGACCTGAGTAAGGGCGAGGTCGACATCGCGATCAGGGCGTCGGCGGACCTTCCCGAACGTGCGGTCGCACGCAGGCTCGCCGAGAACCGGTTCACGCTCGTCGCGTCACCAGGCTACCTCGAGGAGAATGGAAAGCCCACGACCCTCGGCGACCTGGAGCGTGCGAGGACGCTCCTCTACCGGGGGCCCAACGGCGTGCTGCACTGGCAAGCGCTGCAGGACGGGAGCTGGCAGGTCGTGCGATCCATCGTGGCGCTGGCGAGCGACGATGGGCGACTCCTCGTCGAGGCAGCTCTTGCAGGACGTGGGATCGCGCTCATTCCCGAATGGGGAATCACCCGAGAACTAACCGACGGGGATCTGATCAAACTCGAACTCGACAACACGAGAGTCTCGGTCACACGAACACCCGATCCGGGAATCTTTCTCCTTTACCATCGGCCCAAATACCAACTCAAGAAGGTCCGGGCCGCGGTCGACTTTCTTGTGTCGGCGCTCGCCGAACCCGCGCGGTAGCGTGCCAGTGCCAGAAGGAAGAAACGCGACTCCCCCGATGCACGAGATCATGAGGTAATCTCCCCCGTGATGCGCAAGACTTTCGGCCCTGCCCTATTCCTGATCGCCGCCACCGCGTGTGCATCGAATCCTCCCTCGGTCACCCCGACCCCATCGCCAGATGCCCCCAACCCTACGTCTGCCGTCGGCACCGCGACTGCGACGACCGAGCCAGGCAGCGACGCGACCGTCTACCGCGACCCGCAAATCGAGGGTCACCCCGTCGCCCAATGCGTCACGGGACAGGGATGGGGTGCGTTCGATCGCGGCCGCTGTGATCCCGAATCCCAACGCATCGTGGCGGACGAGTTTTGCGCGAGTCAAGAGCCGAGCGGCACCGCGACCGACTGGGAACTCGACGAGGGCGCCCGGGGTCGCCACAGCGTGTGGAGGTACGATCGGGGCACCTCTCCTTCCCACGGCAATTGGATCCGCGAGGTCGCCACGGATGGCTTCGCCGAGATTCACTGCAAGCCCTCGCAATAGCTCGATGGCTCGCGCGTCAGCCATGACCGTGGTCCTCGTGGGCGTGGGCGTGGGCGTGAGGCGCCGAATTGGGCCTGGGTGGCCGACGCGCCGCGAGCCAGTCGAGCCACGCGGGAATGCCCTCCCCGGTCGTGGCCGACACGGCGATCATCTGTGGATCCGGCATCACCCTCGAGAGGGCGTCTTTCACCGCGGCCACATCGAACGACAGATGCGGGAGGAGGTCGACTTTGGTCAGCAACACGAGGTCGGCCTTTTGAAACATCACCGGGTACTTCAACGGCTTGTCTTCGCCCTCGGTCACCGAGAGTGCCACGACGTTGACGGCCTGCCCGAGGTCATAGATCGCGGGGCAGACGAGGTTGCCAACGTTCTCGATGAAGAACACGTCGCAGTGGGTGGTCGGGGCATGGTGCAGCGCTCGGTCCACCAGCCGGGCATCGAGGTGGCAGGCAGACCCCGTGGTGATCGTATGGGAGCGAATGCC
>JBATTM010000132.1:0-6985 GCA_049670545.1 Polyangiales bacterium | reverse complement strand
ACGACCGCTGAGGTCGATACCGCGGGTTCGCGCGCGGGGCGCAGCGATGAACGCGGCATTGCCGGCAAGTCCCCATTCGGGGCGCACTTGGGACCAATCCCTCGTACGCCGCTCGATCGACGCGTGGACGTCGCCCGACTCTGAGAGATTCAGAAGCTTCGCCCGCTCCTGACGTGCAATCGCGGCAGCTTCGCGGAGTGCGCCGTCGAGGAGGACGAGATCATTCTGGTGCGACGCAGGAACGGCATCGCGGTCGAAAATGGTGATCTCATCAGTGGTGGTGTCGTGGAGCGCACCGAGAAACCATGTATCGTCTGGAATCGAGATGCCCTCGGCGGCCAGACCGGCGCGCACCGCAGGGTCATTCAGGGTGGCAGCAGCAACGCGAGCGTTTGCTTCGCCGGGGCTTCCTCCGCACGCGCCGCAGTCGTAGCCGGAGGCGTGGGGATTGTTGACCATCGTGCTTCCGTGACCCGCAAGCATGACAAGCCTCGAAAACCCGCGCGTCAATGACATGCCTCGAAGCATCCCCGTTGCGGTCGCGATCCGCGCCGAATCGGTGAGACCAGTGGCGCGCTTGCCAAGCGACCCCGTGTCGATCTCGGGCCCAGTCCGAGCGAGAACTTTGGGGTCGAGACCCTCCGCGAACGGGTGGGTCACTGGGCGCGTCACGCCGGTGGTATCGCCGAGGAGCTTTGCGGCGTACATCAGGCCCGCAGTTTCTACGTACACGAATGAAGAGACCGCCGAGCCCTTGAACGTCTTCCACGCCTTGGCGGCCCGGCGCCGCAACAAACGCAATCCAAGGATCTCGGTTTGCTCATCCGAATCCGTGCCTGCGACGGTCTCACGCACGACGAACTTGGGCTCGAGGAGCACGGGACACTGCGCGGCCCCCTTGCGTTGCCCGATCGGGACGTACTCGATGGGAAAGCCGAAGAACCCGGCGAACCCAATCGTCTGTGCGTTGTCAGCCGTGGCCTCGAGTGCGCGCCGGATGATCTCGGAGCGCACGTCGATGCAGAAGGCGGCCTGCACGGAGGGGCGTTCGCCACTCACGGCGTCCACCTGCTTCGACGTGAGACGATCGAGAAGCGAACGCTGGAAGCTTGCCTCGAACGCAGCCTGCAGAATCGCGTCGATCCGAAGGTCGTAGTCGATAGAAGGACCGGCAGCCGCCGACGCCATTTTGGCGCACGCGTCGTCCCAGGCCGTCGTGAACGCCGAGTCATGGTGCGTCGCGTAGAGGCCGTAGTCCCAGGCCAAGCGAATCGCGAGCATTTCGAGCACGCCATCGTCGCTCTCGCCTCGCAGCTCGTCGTACCAGCCGAGGTATCGCGTGTATGCAACCCAGCCACGTACGCTGAAGAGAGCTCGATGAAGGTACGCGTCGATTGCAGCTTCTGGCACGCCGAGTGCTTCGAGCACGAACTGAATGGTGTCGACTGGGTCGGTAGGCAGCGAATCAATGGCCTCGCGGAATCCAGCGAAGCCCATCAAGTCGGGTGTGCGATCGATGCGAAGGGCCGCACGCCATGCGGGATATGCCGGGAGGCTTCGCCACGGCATGATCCAGGGGGCCTGACCCTGATCGTAGTACGCGCTGCACCACTTGGAGATCTGCTCGACTACCCGAATCGCGACTCCCTCTCCCCGCACTCGGTCGATGATCTCCACTGCGGTCACAATCGACGGGGCAACGTAACTCGGCGTCTCCCGGATGGCGTCACGCAGTGCGGACACACTCGACGGAAGGCCCTCCCTGTTTGGCACGGTGCGGAGCGCGTGGGCGAGGTCGGCCTCGAGGATTCGACCCTCGGCGATCCAGGCGCGGTAATACTCCCGCGGCATCAACATGTCCGCGCCCGCGGTAGATCGCATCGCTTCGCACGCATCGTCGAAGTGTTGGTTCGTCAGCCCGAGAAACGGATTGACCGCCACGAAGTTCTGTAGTGGCCACAGCGGCGGAATCCGCGTCCGCGCGATCGCCAGCCGTCCCTCTAGATCGTAAGGCTTCGCCGGGCGTCCCTCCAGATGCCCGGCAGGCGCGGACGGGCTGACTTCGGCGATGGCGGTTGAAGCCCCATCGTGGGCGAGTTGTACACTCATGCGTTGGCTCCCTTGGAGGTGTCACTAGGATCGATCGGCCACCAGCGTTGAACGAGACGATTGGTGATCGTGTTGACGTACAGACCGTTGAAGACATGGACGTAGATCGCCTGCCATCGGGGCTCCGCCATTCGGTAGGGCATGGTGTTTTGAAGCACCGTCACCGCGCCGAAGAGGAGAACGACCACCGCAACGATGGCCAAGTCGAGGGGCCCTCGAAGGGCCTGCTTCTCGGGAACGGCCCCAGCAAGGAGCTGTTCGGCGCCAAGTTGGAGAGCGAAATAGGCAATCGCCACCGCGAAGGCCAGCCCGACACCCCGAAGAATCACGAAGGGGCTCGGGCGCTCGTCGATCGCGTTGGCCACCAGGTGCGTGACCCCCATGACGACGATGGCGCCGAGCGCGAAGATCCCTGGTGCGCGGGTCAGCGAGGCGCCAAACGCAAGGCTCACCCCCCAAGTCAGGGCGACGGCGCCCATGAGCGCGACGACCAATCGCAAGGGATGGGGTTTTCCGTGAGGACGCGCCACCCACGACGCGAGCGACAACTCAACGACGCTGCCCGACGACAGGAACGCGTGGGCCTTGTAGAGAGAATGGGCGACGATGTGCAGGGCCGCCGCCGAGAACGCGCCGAGCCCGCACTGCAACATCATGAAGCCCATCTGCGCGATGGTGGACCACGCTAGCGATACCTTCACGCTCGTCTGCGTCAGCATGACGACGGAGCCGAAAAGTGCGGTGAAGCCGCCGACAACCGCGAGCATCTCGAGAGCGGGGACCGACAATGAAATGACATCGGCCAAGCGGAGGATGAGAAACCCGCCCGCGTTGATGATCCCGGCGTGCAGCAGCGCGGACACCGGGGTCGGGGTTTCCATGACCTCTGTCAGCCACCCGTGGAAAGGGAACTGAGCCGACTTGAGCATCGCGCCGATGACCACGAAGAGCGCCACGACGTGAATCGAGGCCGGGAGCGTGGCAGCATCCTCCAATCCGTTGGCCGCAGAGAAGACCGTCGCGAAGTCGAGGCTTCCGAAGATCGAGTAGATCAAGACCATCGTGGAGATCAGACAGAGGTCGCCGAGGCGGCTAGCGATGAACTTCTTGCGCGCAGCCAGCCGTGCGGCGCGTCGATCGGCGTAGAACAAGAGAAGCTTGTGAAGACAGAGGCTGCTGGCGACCCAGGCGAGCGTGAACTGAAGCAGGTTGCCCGAGATCGTGATCGTCAGCACCGCGGCAAGCGTCAGGCAAAGCCACTTGATGAAGCGGCCCTGGCCGGGGTCGCCGTCGAGGTAGCTTCGGCTGTATTGGATGACGATGATTCCGACAAACGAAACGAGGAGCGCCATCACTGCCGAGAGGGCGTCGTAGTACACCGTGAAGCCGACCCCGCCGATGCCGAGGACCAGCCCGTGGACGGAGGGTTCTTCGGCCCCGAGAAAGAACCCAGCCGCGGCGACCAGGGCGACCCCAAAGGAGGCGATCGTCGCCCACCGGGCCATCGCCAGCATTCCGCCGGGGCGGCGATTGGCCGCCACCGAGGGCACCAGGCCCACCAGGATCAGTGCCAAGGGGGCGAGTCCTACAATCGTCAGGGTCAAATCCGGCATTTCTCCTCCTGCATTCGCGATCGACTATCTAGCGACCACGGTTACTTCGGTAAAATACAAAGATTGAATACATTCGTTCTGTTTGATAGAAGACTCAGGTGGCCCAGCTGAACTACCATCACCTCCGCTACTTCTGGGCCGTCGCCCATGAAGGGAAGCTCGTGCAGGCGGCTCGACGACTGAACGTCTCGCAGTCGGCGCTCTCGACGCAGGTCAAGAAGCTCGAAGATCAGCTTGGGCACGCGCTCTTCGAACGCGAAGGGCGGGGCCTCAAGCTAACCGAAGCGGGCCGCATCGCGCTCGACTACGCCGACACCGTCTTTCAAGCGGGCGACGAGTTGATGCAAACGTTGCTCGGGAGACCCGACGCGGATCGCAAAGCGCTGCGTGTGGGCGCAATCACCACGCTGTCGCGCAACTTTCAGATCGCCTTGTTGCGGCCCCTCATGGGACGGACTGACGTCGAACTGATCATGCGATCGGGAACGATGCGCGATCTCTTGGCGCGACTCGAGGCGCACGAGATCGACATCGTGCTTTCGAACCAATCGGCAGCGCGCGACGCCACGTCTTCATGGCACAGTCACTTGCTTCAGGAACAATCCGTGAGCATCGTCGGGCCACCAACACCCCATGGGAAGACGTTTCGATTCCCCGACGACCTCTCGGAAGCTCCCATCCTGCTGCCGAGCCTCGACAGTGACGTGCGGGTCGCATTCGACCGACTCATGGAACTCGCCGGGGTTCGCCCCTTGATCTTGGCCGAAGTGGACGACATGGCGATGTTGCGTTTGTTCGCGCGAGATAGCGACTGCCTGGCCTTGGTGCCGCCGGTCGTCGTTCGGGACGAGTTGCGCACGGGAGTGCTCGTCGAGCGTTGCCAGATCCCGGAAATCACCGAGAGTTTCTACGCGATCACCCAGAGCCGCCGCTTTCCGAACCCATTGGTGCGGGAGCTGCTGGGCTAGGCGTTTCTCTTTCGACCGACAGGGATTGAGGGGAGCTCGAGGCCTTCTAGGTGTGACACCCCTTCAGCTCACCTTCGATGGCCGGCCGATACTTCTGCTTGGCGCCGCCGATCACGACGTCCCCGTGACCGGGAAGCACATGCTCGAAGTCGAGATCGAGGACGGAACGAACCTCCGCGGCTGAGGGGCTCGCGAACTGCAGCCAGCCAGGGCCTACATTGTGGGGCTTCAGAAAGCCGAACCGTTTCATCATGAACTTGGCCGGTAGGTTGTAGAATTCATCTGGCGCGGGCGTATGTTGAAGGGAGTCCCCTGCAATCAGGATGCCGCCCTCTCGCTCGATCAGGCAGACTGCCTCAGGTGGGTTCGATGAACCGAACACCATAAGGGACGCACTCGCCACCGGAAGAGAACTATCGGCCGTGAGCCAGACATCCGGCTTCATGTAGGGCTCGCCTTTGCTCGGATCCATGCCCCGCACATACGCCTGACCCTCGACCGCATAGACCTTGGCGCCATACCTTTCTCTGTAGAAGGCGTCGTCGCGCCCGTGGAATCCCGCGAGGCGAATGACGTGCTTCACGTTGCCGAGTGACTCCAATTCGGTGAGGCCGTCTGCGGTAAGGCGCATGCTGTTGAAAATGGCGAGGCCGTCCGCGGTACGCACAACCGTCATCGCGCGCCCGATCTTCATCGGCATGAACATCGGCATTTTGATCCCTCCGCGGACGAACCAGATGCCCTCGAAGATCTCCCGAAACCGGCCGTGTGGCGACGCGGCTAGGTGCCCTCCCCTTGGCGACTCGACTCGTGACGTACTGCTACCCATGATTCCTCGCTTCTGAACTCGTTCTAGATCAACTGCTTGTATTTTGCAAGTAGTATGCTACGGGCGTCTTTGTGGGTCGACGATCGCTGTGTCCCATTGCGTACGGGCTTGATTTCTTCGGGGACAAGTGGTCGCTACTCATCGTCCGCGACATCGCGATGAACGGTCAGCATCACTTTCGCGAGTTCGAGAAAGCCGGCGAGGGGATCGCCACGAACGTTCTGGCTAGCCGCCTCAAACGATTGGTGGAAGACGGCATCATCGAGAAACGACCCGATCCCGACCACGGGTCGAAGCGCTTGTATCGGCTTACGCCAAAAGGAGTCGACCTCCTGCCGGTGATCGTCGAGATCATCGTGTGGTCGGCGAAATACGACCCGGAGTCACCCGTGACCAGGGCGTATCTGCGGCGCGCAACTCGCGACCGCGAAACGCTACTGGCTGAGATGCGCGAAAGGGCTGTCCATTGAGAAAAATCGCGATCTTGACGTTCACGACGCTCGACGGCGTCATGCAGGCGCCGAGCGTTCCCGACGAAGACCGCTCGGGCGGATTCGAGCATGGTGGTTGGGCCAAGCCCGATTGGGACCCTGTGATGGAACATGTGTCTCGCGAGGCGATGGCAACCCCGTACGACGTACTCCTCGGTCGCAAGACATACGAGTTGTTCGCGGCGAACTTCCCGGACGCCGGGGACGAGCATCCAATGAATACTGCGAAGAAATTCGTCGTCACGTCGACCCTGAACCACCTCACGTGGAACAATTCGACGCGCGTGTCCGGCGACATCCCGACGGAGATCGCGCGCCTCAAAGCACAGGATGGCCCGCTCATGCAGGTGCACGGAAGCGCGGAATTGATTCGGACGTTGCTCGCCCACGATCTCGTCGACGAGCTCAGGCTGTGGATCTTCCCGGTGGTCGTCGGCGCCGGGAAACGCTTGTTCTACCCAGATGCCAAGGCCGGCCGATTCACCCTCGTCAAGACGGAGGCGGGACCGACCGGCGTCGTCATGTGCATCTATCGACGTGGCTGAGGGCGCCGAACGCGGCGACCGAAGTTGACGCCCATGTGGAAGACCGGAACGACGTTCCAAGAGAAGAAGTTGGAACGCGTGAGCGGGCCTCGCGTGTGGTGGAGAAACTCGTAAGCAAGACTGCAGCCCAGGAAGAAACGGTTGACGTGTAGATCGAGATCGAGACCGACGCGCGCCCCGACCACGGGGGAACGGGTCGGGATGACGGGCATGTAGACGTTCGCAGTGCTGCGCGCTGCCCCTGCAGCCACGGAGGCGTGCGGCGTGATTGTCCAGACGCGCACGCGGGACGATTGACGCCTTCGTCCCGCGACGTATCGGTATGCGTACCCAGCGTGCGCCACACCGAAAGTGATTGGGTAGTGAGTCTCGTCAAAGATGCCGTCGAAGTCCGTGTCGAGGCGATATTCGCCATCCAACAGCCATGCGG
>JBATTM010000131.1:0-2935 GCA_049670545.1 Polyangiales bacterium | reverse complement strand
CGAACGGAGAGGACGCGGCCGTCGATCCGCTCGCGGCACGGCTCCGATCCCGGGCGAACGGACGGACCGAGCCGATCGCCGAAATCGATCTCTACATCGGGGAGCGTTACGAAGCCGCCGGCCAGATGCGACTGGCGCTCGCCGCGTACCGAAGGGCCAACCGGATCGCGGAGTCGCGTCGGAGCCTCGAAGCCGTGGCCCGTGCTTCGAATGCAACGGGGGACACAATTGCGGCGATACTCGCCTACCGGACGCTCTGTCGAAAGAACGGCGGCTCCGGCCCCGCGTGTGCCAGCGCGCGAGAACTCGAAGGAAACGCGGAACCTGCACCTTAGCTTGACGTCGGCTTCGGCAGCGCAAAGGCTTCAATCAAGTGAAATATCTGAACATCGATCCTGATCCCCGCGAGCAGCAGATTGGCAATGAGCCGTCGCTCCCGAAGGCCCTTCGCGAAGCGGTGATGCGCTACCGAGGTTGGATCATCCTCGTCACGGCGATCGCGACCGTGCTCGCGACCCTGTACACGCTTCGCATGCCGAAGGTCTACAAGGCCGTAACGACCCTCGAGTACGACCCCGACCCTTCAAACCCCCTCGGGAGCGGGGTGGAGGGGTTCTCAGACGTGTCTCGCTTTCTCGCGTCGCGAGAGTTTTTTGAGACGCAGAATCTCGTCATGCAAAGCCGCGCGGTGTCGGAGCGCGTCGTCGAGCAGCTCGGGCTGGAGGCCAACGCAGATTTCTTCGATCAGGCCGACAACCCAGACTGGCAGCCCGTTCCGGTCTCGGTCGCCGCCGGACGACTGCAATCCAAGATCAGCGTGGATCCGATCAAGGAGACCCGCCTGATCCGGCTCGCGGTTCGGGACCACAACCCGGAGCGCGCTGCCACACTCGCGAACGCGATCGTCGAAGCGTATACGGAGAAGAGCCTCGAGGACCGCCTCGGCGCCACGACGGCGGCCGCCGACTGGCTGGCACAACAGGTGCAGTCGACCGGCGGCGATCTCGTGGAAGCGGAGAACGCCCTGCATGACTTCAAGAGGCAACACAACGTGTTGTCTCTTTCGCTCGAGGATCGACAAAGCCTCCTGGCCCAAGAGATTCGAGAGTACAACGAGAGGCTCACCGACACTCGAGCACACCGCATCGAACTCGAGGCGCACCTCGCCAGGCTGAAAGCCGTACGCGCGGACCCCGAGGCCGTGCAGGAGGGCGAGTCGGACAGCGACTCGGAGCTCCAAACCCTGCGGAGCAGCATTCGAGAAAAGGAGACGCAGCGAGCGTCGCTATCGGTACGTTACGGAGACGCTCACCCTGACATTCGCGGGCTCGACAACGAGATCGCATCCCTCCGCAAATCGCTTGCCGCGGAGATCGGCGCCATGGTCAAGATCGCTGAGGGCAACCTACGCGAGGCCAAGGCAGTCGAAACCGGGCTCAGCAAGGCCCAAGAACGATCTCAGCAGGCGGGCCTCGAATTGAATCGGCGGGAGATCGAATACTCCCGACTCAGTCGAGAGCAGCAAACCAATTCACAGCTCTATCAGCTGCTGCTTCAGCGGACCGCAGAAGCTGATCTGACGCGACTCCTGCACACTACGCACCTCCGGGTCGTCGACCGTGCTTTGGTACCCGGGTCACCGGTGTCTCCGGTGGTCGTGCTCAACGTGGCAGCGGGCTTGGTGATGGGCCTCTTCCTCGGGCTCGCGCTCGCGTGGCTCCTCTACTGGCGAGACCGGAGCATTCGAAGCGTCTCGGACGTCGAAGACCTCGGCGTCACCGTACTTGGCGTCCTCCCAGGCATCGCCGAGGGATCTGAACTCCCCCCGCGGGCAGGCGCTGTGTTCCGTGGAGGCAAAGCGGGGCCAGTTCGCTCGAGTCATGCAGGAAGCATCATGCGAACGCGCCCGATGTCAGCCGCCGCAGAAGCATGCCGAACCCTTCGCACCAACCTCACGTTCATGTCGGTGGATACGCCAATCAGGACGCTCGTCGTCACGAGCGCGAGCCCGAAAGACGGCAAGACTGTCATCGCGACCAATCTCGCAATCGCGTTCGCGCAGGGCGGCCAGCGAGTGCTCTTGGTCGACTCTGATCTGCGAAAGCCTCGCGTCCACGAGGAACTCAACCTCGAGAATCATCGCGGCCTGACCAGCGTACTACTGGGCGAGCAACGGGTCGCGGAAGCCGTCCAACCCACCGATGTCGACGGCCTATTCGTCTTGACCGCGGGTCCCATCCCCCCGAACCCGGTGGAACTTCTCAGCACATCGAGCTTCAAGAGATTCCTCAGCGAGGCAGCGAGCGAGTACGACAAAGTCATCTTCGACAGCCCTCCTGTTCGCGCAGTTACGGATGCCGCCGTCCTCGCACCGCAGTGCGAGGCCGCGATGCTCGTTGCGCGGGCCGGTGTGTCGACACGGGACGAACTCCTCTCCGCGGTACGTCGCCTTCGGGACGTCAACGCGAATATCGTGGGTGCTGTGCTGAACGATGTCACACTCGACGACCGCAAAGGCGGCGCATACGGCGGGTACTACCACTACGCACAGAGTGACCGCTACGGCGAGCAGTCCAACAAGAAGAGCGATCGGCACAGCCAGACCGCTGCCTAGCTGGCGCGGTCGGGCGCGCGATCGATCGCTTCGAGAGCACGGGTGAACCGCGCATCTCGGGCTTTGTGTGCGACTCGCAGCAGGGGTTGGTCGCGATGCCACCTGTCGCGTTCTTCCATTGGCGCGCCCGCGAGTGCCAACTGCAGTCCTTCGCTCTCGAGAAGTGCGGTGAGATTCTGGGAGACCCCCTGCAGTGCGATGTGTACGCGGGGATCGAGCGGCGGCTCGGTCCGCAACCGGTCTAGCGCGACCAGACTTGCAGTCAGCTCCGCGATCAGAAGGCTCGGGGCCGTCGTTCGCCGAGCGAGGCCGCGGAGCTCT
>JBATTM010000130.1:0-14483 GCA_049670545.1 Polyangiales bacterium | reverse complement strand
CATCTGGGACGAGCCCGGCGGGAGCTTGCAACAACGCGTACGCGCCGTCCGTATCGCCTTGCGCAGCCAGCCCCTCGGCAACCGCCACTCGAGCCCCCGCATGTGCCGGGCTCGCCTCGAGCGTTGCATTGGCTGCGGCAACCAGGTCTTGGGCGTTGCCGGCGAGGCGATGCGAGCGCGCGATGCCCCACTGCGCCCGCGCACTGCCGTCTTTGGAGAACGCACGACCAAAGGCATCGGCCGCACTCTTTGGATCCTTGCCGGCGAGGGCAAGCTCACCCTCGACGAGGTCGACATAGGGGTCGCTCGCGTCTTCAGCTTTGGCCAGGGCGAGCTCCGATTGGGCCAAGGCTAGGTCGTTCTGGCGCAGGGCGTTCGCTGCAAGGGCTACGTGAATCCCCGGAGCCTCGTCGCCTCGTCGCTTGAGATGCATCCGATGTGCATCCGCCTCGGCGGCGCTCTGCGCTTCTTGCCCGTATCGGATTTGAAAGAACGACTGATGAAGCAGAGCCCGAGCCACGAGCGCGCGGTTGAGTCGAGCGGAGCCAAGAGCACCTTCGAGTTGAGCGAGTCCCTGGCGGGTGGAGGTGTACGTGTCGTCTGCCGCATCGGCTTCCGCAGACTGGACGGCCAGCGTGGTCTCGACCACGTCGCCTGCACCCGGAAGGAAGGGCTCGACCACGTGGACCCCGAAAAGTCCGTACTTGGTATTGCCGAGATAGAAACCGAGACCGAGGACGAACGAAGCCCCAACAGCGGCCGCCACGAGCTTCATCAACCACGGGGGTCGCTTCTTCGCGAGCGCGCGGCGGATGTCGATGGAACGCTTGTGCTTTGCGGTCGGCGCCCTCGTCCCATCCCCGGGATGAGGCATGCGATGAACGTCCGCCTCTCCCTCTTCGAGAGATGGAAGCTCAGAGAACTCGAGATCGTCAGACACGGGGAGGTCGAGCTCGGCGGAATCCCGGTTGACGCGGGCGCCCGGGTCGGGGCGCTCCGACGCAGGGCCTGGCGTGCCGCCCACTGTCGGCAAGGGTGGGACGGGCGCGGGTCGATTGACGCCTGGGTCGAGCTCCATGTCGAGCGACAAATCTTCGCCGTCCGGAAGGTCGAGTTCGATCGGGCCGCCGCCGTGGTCCCGGATAGGACCATCGAGGGGCGGATCGGAGAAATCGTCTCTCGGGACGGGAAGGTTTTCTTGTTCGAGGCTCATTGGCAGGTCGGACGACATCGAAATGGGCGCAGGAAGCTCGGCGTCGGTGAGCGCCATCGGCAGATCGATTTCGTCTTCGAAGGAGCCGCCTCCCCTCAGTGCAGGGAGGTCCGTACCGCCTCGATCTGTCGAGGACATGGGCGCCGGCAGATCGACCCCGCCGTGTCCGTGTCCGAGCGGCGCGGGCAAATCGGTCTCGCTCGCTCCTTCCATTGGTGCCGGCAGGTCCATGTCAGCGAACGGATCGAACCCGCTGGGTCTCGGCTCTGCTTCTGTCTTGGGTGCCGGAAGATCGACGGCCGTTGGCGCGTCACCAAACGGGTCGAGATCCAGGGAGGCGCCGCCGATCTTTGGCGCGGGCAGATCGGCAAGTGGCGGTGGGGACAGCGGCGCTGGCAGATCGACATCTTCATGCGACAGCGACGGAGCGGCACTCGAGCTGGACTTTCCCGGCCCTGCGACGGGCTTTGGGGGTGGTGGCGGCCCTGGCGGCGCGACACTCGGCCCGAGGCCCACTTGGGTCATCTTGCGCTTGGGTCTCGGCTTCGGTGGCGCCGAGGCGCTCGAGGCAGCCCGCGTGGTGCCGTCAGGAAGGACTTGAAAGCTGTTGCTGCACTTAGGGCAGCGCATCTTGAGCCCGTCAGTCGGCAAGCGGTGTTCATCGACCTCATACGACGCTGGGCATGACGGGCAGTTAACCTGAATCATGGCTCTTTGATCTTCCCCCGGGCATCAAGAGTAACACGCCTGAAGCGCGACTTCATAAACCCTCGTAGATCGATTCCGGCAGCAGCGGAACCGAAGGATGCATGAAAGTGTTTGTCCTACCTTGACGCCCTGGGAGCTCGAAGACTACCTTCGCGACAACCGTGAAACGCAACGTTCAGATTGAGATCGCAGGCGCCCGCTACCGAATGTCGTCCGACGCAGACGAGACTTACCTTCAGCGACTCGCTGACATTGTGAACGAGCGTGTATCCGCACTCGGCCCAAAGGCGGCGCGTACGGCAACACCTGCGCAGTTGTTGGCGGTCGTGGCGCTAAGCCTCGCAGAAGATCTCGAGGTATCCGAGCAACGCCGATCCCAGCTCGAAGACAAGACCCGCAGCGTGGTGGGCGCGGCGATTCGCCGTATCGACGATCGACTACAAGCCGACGCCGAGCTCAAGCATCAGATCGATCAGCCGTGAGTCCGTCGCCGGCGGGCGGCACCGACGATCGGATTCGAATCGAAGTGAAGCGGGAATTGCGAAAGCGCATGCGCGCGGTGCGGGGTGTGATCCCGACCGAAGCATGTGAAACCCGGTCTCGCAGGATCGAAGAGCGAGTGCGCGCACTGCCGCCTTTCACATCGGCCCGAACCCTTCTCTCTTTCGCGCCGATCCGAAAAGAGGTGCGCACCCGGGCGATCATGCAGGCTGCGTGGGACGACGGGAAGCGTGTCGCCCTTCCCCGTGTGACCGGCGATGAGCTAGAACTCCTATGGGTACGGCCGGAAACGAAGTTGATCGAAGGCGCGTTCGGGGTGCCCGAGCCGCCCGGCGACGCAGACCGAGTCGACCCGGGCGAAATCGAGTTTGCGCTGGTGCCGGCCCTCGCCGCAGACTCGCGAGGGCACCGAATCGGCTATGGAGGTGGATACTACGACCGGTTGCTGCCAACCATGCCCAACGCGTTCAGCTGCGTCGTGGCTTTCGATTTTCAGCTGATCGGTGAGGTGCCTAAACTCGATACCGACGTCGCCGCCCAAACGGTCGTCACCGACCGCCGGGTCATCCAAGTCGAGTAGCCTGCGGGCGCCGACCGCGTGGTCGGTGGTATAGGTTCGCCGTGGTCGCTGAGGCAGCACAGCGCAAGCTCGACAACCTCCCGAACTCCCCCGGAGTCTATGTGTTTCACGGGGGTAACGGGACAGTTCTATACGTCGGCAAAGCACGAAACCTTCGTGGGCGCGTGAGGAGCTACTTCCAGCCGGGATCGAGCGACGTGCGTGCGTTCGTGAGTCGGCTCGAACGCGAGCTCGTAGACATCGAGACCTTCGTGACCCACACCGACAAAGAGGCCGCGCTCCTCGAGAACCAGCTGATCAAGTCGCATCAGCCTCGCTACAACGTCAAGCTTCGGGACGACAAAGAGTTTCTCTCGCTGAGGCTCGACGCGAAGCGCCCGTGGCCTCGGTTGGAAGTCGTGCGTCGACCGAAGCCGGACGGCGCACAGTACTTTGGCCCGTACCATTCGGCGACTGCGGCGCGCCAGACACTGAGATTGGTCAATCGATACTTTCAGCTGAGGACGTGCACCGATACGGAGTTTCGCATGCGGACTCGTCCGTGCTTGCAACATCAGATCAAACGGTGCCCTGGCCCGTGTGTACTCGACGTCAACCAGGGCGAGTACCGTACGCAGGTCGCGAACGTCGCGCGCTTTCTGGACGGTCGTCATGACGAGCTGGTTCGTGACCTGGGCGCAGCGATGCAGAACGCATCGACCGAACTCGACTACGAACGTGCCGCCGTCTATCGAGACCAGCTGCGTGCGGTTGAACGCGCACAGGAAGAACAGCGCGTCGCAGGCGTTCAGAAGTCCGATCAAGACGTCGTCGGGTTTCATCGACAAGGCGACCACGCCGAAATCGCGGTCCTGAGCCTGCGTGGGGGTCGGCTCTTCGGGGTTCGCACCTTTGCTCTCCGCCGTGTGGCCGTCCCGAACGACGAAATGCTGGGTGGATTCCTGAGGCAGCACTACGACGAGCGGCCCTCACTGCCAGACGAGATTCTGGTGCCAGTTCCGATCGAAATGAGTGAAGCGCTGGAAGCGCTCTTGAACGAGAACCATCAGCGACGCACGCGGATCCTCGAGCCCAAGCGGGGCGCGAAGGCGAAGCTGCTGGATCTGGCCAGAGAGAACGCTGCACATGCGTTCGAGGAGAAGGAGCGCGCCCGCGAAAACGTCGAGCTTCGCCTCGGCGAGATCGAGCGACAGTTGCGATTGTCGCGCACGCCTCGAACGATCGAATGTGTGGATATTTCCCATTCCGGGGGTGACGAAACCGTGTCGGTCTTCGTGCGGCTCGCCGAGGGGCAACCTGCACGCGAGCGATACCGAAGCTTCCGCGTCAAGCAGGTGCGTGGCGGGGACGACTACGGCGCCATGTACGAGGTGCTCGTTCGGCGGCTACGCCGGGGCAAGAATGGCGAGGAAGGGTGGGAGCTCCCTGACCTGCTCGTGGTCGACGGCGGCAAAGGACAACTGGGCGTGGTGATGCGTGCGTGCGAAGACGTGGGTATCGGCGATCTCGAGCTCGCATCGGTAGCAAAGCCTCGCGTGACCTCCACGGGTAGGGAAGAAGGAGACCGCGTCTTTCGCCCCGGCCAAAAGAACCCGATCCCGGTGCGGGGAAACTCCGCGCTATCAATTCTGTTGTTGGCCCGAGACGAGGCACATCGGGCGTCCAACGAGCTGCGCAAGAAGGTCGGCAAGAAGCGTCGACTCCGTAGCGAACTCGACGACGTGCCCGGGGTCGGACCGAAAACCCGCGCGAAGTTGCTGCGCGCGTTGGGGTCGCTGCGGGACGTCATCCGCGCCACCGAAGCCCAGCTGGTGAAAGCAGGCGCAACGCAGAAGCAGGCCACGGCGATTAAACTATCGCTCGGGGAGCACCTCGTTGGTACGGAGGAGACCAAAACCGCAGAAGAGACCGCAATCGAGAATGCGTTCCAGCCGGAGTAGCGCCGGCGCTGCTCCTACTCGCCCTCGTAAATGCACCCTGCGGTGCACGTTTCGCCAACGACGACCTTCGAGAGTTGTGGCAGTGCAGGCTCGAGTCGCGTCCAAATCCATTTGGCGATGTTCTCGCTAGTGGGGTTCTCGAGACCCTCAACGTCGTTGAGATAGTTGTGGTCGAGTTGCTTGAAGAGCGGCTGAAACGCGGCTGAGACATCAGCGAAGTCGAGGACCCAGGCAAGGTCGGGGTCTAGGTCACCAGTGACGTGCACATGAACGTAGTACGAGTGACCATGCAAACGCTTGCACTTGTGTCCGTCCGGTACATTCGGCAGCATGTGGGCCGCTTCGAAGGTGAACTTCTTCCAGATCTCCATCGTCGCCCGACCATTACCCAGGCTGCACTGCGACGCCACCCAGAAGACTCGACGTCAAGTTGCGGTTGGGAGCGTGACTTCGAACGCCGCACCACCCGCCGCAGGGTTCGTCGCATGAATCGAGCCGCCAAGTCGATCGACGATCGTGTGGCAGACGGCGAGACCGAGACCGGTCCCTTTGCCCGCAGGCTTCGTCGTGACGAACGGATCGAAGACCTGATCGAGGATCTCGAGATCGATCCCGGGGCCATCGTCCGCCACCACGAGTCGTACACGCTCGTCGCCTCCCGTCGCGCTCACCGAGATCCTCCCGGTTCCGGCAAGCGCGTCGGCGGCATTGAACAGCAGATTAAGCAACAGCTGACGCAACCGCTCATGGTCCCCGCGAACGCGGGGTAGCGCGCTCGCCACCTCGAGCTCGACTGAGATATCGCGAAACCGTGACTGCCGGTCCACCAACTTGAGGGTATCGTCCACCACCTCGGCGATGTCTGCAGAACTCTCGATTCGCCCCTCTTGCTCGGGATCATGCCGGGAGAAGTCGAGGAGATCCCGAATCGTATGGTGGATCCTTTCGGTCTCTCGCTGGATCCGTCCGAGGAACTCGCGGTCTTCGCCGCGGTCGAGATCACCAGTCTGCATGAGGTCGAGCATCCCTCGAATGGCAGCCAACGGATTGCCGATCTCGTGCGCGACCCCAGCCGACAACCGACCCACGGCGGCAAGCCGTGCACTTCGCATCAGCTGCTCCTGCGCCGTAGTGAGTTCAGCGGTGGTCCGTTCGAGCTCTTCGAGTCGGTCTTGCAGGGCGGCGCGGTCCGCCCGAAGCTGGGAAGCCATCCCATTGAACGAGCTCGCGAGCCGAGCAACCTCGGCCGCGCCGGTGACTGGAACGTTCGTTCGAAGATTGCCACTCGCGACTTCCTCGGAGGCCCGGCGCATTCGATCGATGGGCCGCACGATGAAGTACGTCAGCAGGACATACGAGAGCAGCAAGACGACGAGGGCGGTCAACCCCAGGTAGAATACGAAAAGGCTTCGGCGTGCCGCGTCTTTCCTCGCGGCGGGGTGCACCCACACACGGACGATCGAACCGTCGTCGTGTTCAGCCTGGCCGTCCCACGCTCCCATGGTGCGACCCCACTGACGGACACCGAGTTCGTCGCGCGTCTCGATACCCTGAACCAGTCCCTCCGCGACCAATTCGTCGAACAAGGGCTCGGTGGTTCCTGTCGCACCGCTCGACACGACGATCCCTCGCGCAAGGTCGTTCGCGCGGAGTTGTTCTTCCTCAACGCGCTCGCTCTCGTCGAGTCGTGCGGTGACGACGCTGAGAAGGACGAATGCCGCACCGAAGGCAACCATCAGCGCAATCATGAGCTGGCTGCGAAGCCCCAAGCCGAAAGGTCGCTCCATCAGTACAGTCTAACGCCTCAAGTTCTTGACCCGCCACGCCACGCAGGGCATGGGGGAAGCATGACACGAGGCGCCCGTCTCGGGGTGATCGGCTGCACGATCCTGCTGCTATCGACGCTTCATGCGACCGCCCGGGCGGACCGGGACGGCGACGGGCTATATGGCAGGTGGGATCGGGGCCTGACCCTCGCGCTCGGCGCTGGCCCCGGCGCAACATGGGCTGGCAGCAAGACCAAACCGTCGGTCGTCGGAGAAGTGCGATTGCTGGTTGCCGATCTCGCCGGACTCGCGCTCGCGGGGCGTTGGGGCCCAGGAGTCGGCCAACACCTGTTCATCGGGGTTGACGTGCGTCCTCTCTTTCCGGCCCTGTTCTTCCTCTACAAGCAAACGTGGAATCCATTCGCAGATCTGATGTTGCAGTCGATCTACCTCGAACTTGGCGGGGCGTTCCTATTGGATGGCAACCAGAGCGCCGGCCTCGGGGTCGGATTTGGTTTCGGGGTGCCGATCTATCGACCCCTCAAGACCCTCCGCGGCCTTTGGCTGCGCATTGGTGCCAGGTATGTGAACGCGAAGCCTGCGGAGAGAAACACACGACCTGACGTGGACGGTTCGGAATGGACTCTGTTCGTGACGTTTGTCGTTCGGTTGGGCTTCAAGGCAAACATCGCTGGTTGGTCTCCACCTCGCTATCGGTACCGTTAGGTTGGCGCACACGACAAACCTGGCTACAACCGGAGCGTGAGACGCACGAAGATCGTCTGCACACTCGGGCCGGCGAGCGACACGAAGGAGGCCATCGCGAACCTCGTCTCGGCAGGCATGAGTTGTGCGCGCTTGAATTTTTCGCATGGTGACCACGCGTCGCACAGCGAGGCCGCGCGGCTCGTGCGTGAAGCTTCTGCCGAGGCCCGTCGTCCCATGGCGATCCTGGCAGACATGCAGGGCCCGAAGATGCGATTGGGCAAGTTTGCGGCGGGCCCAATCCAACTTGCACGCGGCGACCAGTTCGCACTGACGACGGAAGACGTCCCCGGCACATCAGAGATTGTATCGGTGAGCTACAAGTCGCTCGCGACCGACGTGAAACCGGGCGACATGGTCGCCCTCGATGACGGACTAATTCGGTTGCGCGTGGAGTCGATCGACGGTCACGTCGTGCACACCGTAGTCGAAAACGGGGGCCCGCTTTCCGATCACAAAGGGCTCAACCTGCCAGGCGTGAAGGTGAGCGCTCCCGCCCTGAGCCCGAAAGACCGCGCTGACCTCGCGTTCGCAGTATCCGACCTGGGCGCTGACTATATCGCGCTTTCGTTCGTTCGGTCGGCTGACGACGTCCGCGAGGCCAAAGCGCTCGCTGGAGACGTCCCCGTCATCGCGAAGATTGAGCGACCCGAGGCACTCACGGTGCTCGACGAGATCGTGGAGGCGGCGGATGGCATCATGGTCGCGCGCGGAGACCTCGGGGTAGAAGTTGGTGCAGAACGCGTCCCGCTGGTCCAAAAGCGAATCATTCGCGTCGCGAACGCGGGCGGCAAGTTGGTGATCACCGCCACCCAAATGCTCGACTCGATGATCCGCAACCCTCGCCCCACGCGCGCCGAAGCTGCTGACGTCGCCAACGCCGTCATGGATGGAAGCGACGCGTTGATGCTGAGTGGCGAGACCGCGGCCGGACAGTATCCCGTCGAGGCACTTCAGATGATGGACGCGATCATCAGAGACGTCGAGTCCGACTACGTTGAGGACTTCTCTCGTGAGTTTCACGACATGGGCGAGACGGCTGAGGAAGAATGGCCGTTCGCCAACGCAGCGGCGCGCGCGGCGGCAGTACTGACGACCAATCTCCCGCTGAAGGCCGTCGTGGTGTTCACGCAAGACGGTCGCTCGGCACGGCTTCTATCCCAACATCGACCTCGCGCACCGATCGTTGCGGTCACGAGCAAGGTCCGTGTGGCACGACAACTCGCTCTCGAGTGGGGGGTGATCCCTCGCGTGGAGGTTCCCCCCGATTCGATCGACGAAACATTGCGCATCGCCACGTCACTCCTCGTACGAGAGAGGATTTGCAACCGCGGGGACGCGTTCGCCATGGTGCTGGGTTGGCCCACCTCAGGCCGTACCAATACGGTCAAACTGCACCGTCTCTAGCCTCCAACCCGCGCTTGCACTAGATCGCGTTCATGAACGACATGCCGTCACAGATCGGTCGATACCGCATCGAGCGGCTGCTCGGATCAGGTTCGATGGGGCATGTCTATCTTGCGCACGATGCCGATCTCGATCGACAAGTGGCGGTCAAGACTCTGCGAGACGTCGATCTCGACGAGGAAACCCGCGCGGTGTTCATCAGCCGCTTCAAGAACGAAGCCCGCGCCGCAGCACGACTCCACCATCCGAACATCGTGCAGATCTTCGATGTAGGGGATGACCCGACTCAGGGGCCGTATCTGGTCTTCGAATACGTCGCAGGGCCAACCTTGAAAGAGGTGCTTCGCAAAGAAGGGCCGTTGAACCAAGAGCGCTTGCTGTCCGTGTCGCATCAGATCGCCGACGCTCTCGTCACCGCACATGTGGCCGGTGTGATTCATCGGGATCTGAAACCGGAGAACTTGCTGGTCACAGACAACGGCCAGATCAAGCTCGCCGACTTTGGAATCGCGCGTGTGCCGAACGCTGACCTCACGAAAGAGGGGCAGTTCCTCGGAACTCCCTGTTACGCGGCGCCCGAGACCCTTCTGAAAGGTGAGTACAGCGAGAAGACGGACCTGTTCTCGTTTGGCGCCGTCCTCTACGAAGCTGCTTGCGGCGAGCGTGCGTTCCCGGGCTCCGAGGCCTTGGTCGTCGCCAACAACGTCATGTACAAAGACCCGAAGCCGCCGAGCGAGGCGAACCGCGGCGCAACGATTCCCACCCAGGTGGACGAAGTGATTCTTCGTTCGTTGAGGAAAGACCCAGGAGCACGGTTCACAAGCGCGCGAGCGTTGGTCTGCGCACTTCGAGACGCGTACGTCGGCAAGGCTCCTCACGCCGTCAATAGACGCCGGAAACGATGGACTTTGGCCATCTTGGCTACGGCAGCGGCTCTCGCGACCTGGGCGGTGTTCGTCGGAGACGAGGAGATCAGCGCACGACCGCCGGGGGAATCCCCCGATGTAGAGCCTGCAGCGGTGAATGTCGGGACAGGCGGCGAGGAGAGTGCGACGCCCGTCACCAAACTCGACGCGGGGACCGAACCCGACTCGGGGCTATCCGCTCTCTCTCCGCACGAGCGAGAAGAGGCCGCCAAAGACCATCTCGCGCGCGCGCGTGCGGCGATCGAGCTCGGGGACGCGGCTGATGCGAAGGCGTCGCTCGACCTTGCAGACCAGTACGATCCGAGCAATCCCGACATCGCGGCGCTCCGCATCCAAGCAGACCAAATCTCCCCGTGAGTTCTACTTCTTGTCCCGCCTGTCAGGCACGGCCTTCCACTTGCACGTTTGACCACCACCGGACGCGGGATTGCATTGGTACATGTACGTGAGCGCTCTGCCGCACCCGCTCACGCGTTTCTCCATGGGCTTGTCTTCCACGAACTCGAGCACGGATTGGTCGCAGCTGAGATCGACCGCGGCGGCGTTCATGATCTGCTGTGTGGCCGCGCTCTCGTGCCCGCAGCCTGCGATCGCAACGGAAACGACGCACAAGACATAGAGAGCTGCGATCTTCCACATGTGCATCTACCCCAACGCTCGTTCCCGACGATTCGGTAGGGGATCTATAACTTGATGCCGAGTCCAAGCAAATCGTTTTCGGCTTGAGCGGCCCAGCCACGATTCGCTTTCGGGCTTGCGGGGCTCGGATGCAGCACCGACCCGACCGGTGGGCCGTCACTGCCAAGGGCAGCGAGAGCGCGCTTGGTGGCCCATACGCCGATCCCGACCACGTGCTCGGGGCGAAGAACAGAAATGGCATCCCTGAGCGCACGATCACACGGATCCATGAGTGCCCCCCGCTCGGTCACGCTCAACTTGTCCGGGGTCCGGTTTCGGCCGGTGTCTTCGAGAAACACGAGCGGGCAGTAGTTGAGCACGAAGAACCGCGAGAAGAAGCGTTCTGGTGTGCCGAACCGCGACTGCGCCCATCCCCACACCCGCGAACCACTCACTTCGGAGCGAGGGCAGTCGAATCCGAGGATAGGACGCTTCTCGTGCTGGGCTCGCGGCGCTTGCACGCGCGCATCGATTCCCATCCAATCCCGGACGAACCCGACATCCCCGAACGGAACGCCAGTCTGCGCCATTCCGAACGGCCCCGGATTCATCCCAACTAATACTACCTCTTTGGTTCCGCCCCCGAAACGTTCGAGATACGTTTCGTGCGGCTCACGGGCGTAGGCAAGCGGGTTGTACACGTACGCAACTGGCGACTCGAACGAGAGCTTCGACACCGCGCGAGATAGGGAGCGGGAGATCTTGACCAGCTCGGACATCACCGGCTAGCAGAGGTAGCGTTCCCCACCGTCGCAGAGGATCGTGACGACTCGCCCGCCCGATGGAAGGCCGCGTGCGACCTCTAGGGAGGCATGGACGTTCGCTCCCGCGGAAGGGCCGAGGAGCAATCCTTCCTCGCGGGCGAGACGCTTGGTCATGCGCTCCGCGGCGAGATCGGTCACCGTGATCACTTCGTCGACCAACTCCGTATCCAAGACCTCAGGCACGAATCCCGCACCGAGCCCTTGGATTCCGTGCAGCCCCGGCTTGCCCCCTGAAAGAACCGCGCTTGCTCGCGGCTCGACCGCAATGATTCGAATGTCGGGATTGCGCTCTTTGAAGACCCGGCCGACGCCCGTGAGGGTGCCGCCGGTGCCAACGCCAGCCACGAACGCGCTGACCTCCCCTCCCGTCGCATCCCAGATTTCCTGCGCTGTGGTCTTGGAATGAACATCAGGATTGGCGGGGTTCTCGAACTGCCCGCACATCATCGAGTCCGGTGTCGTCTGAAGCAAATGCTCGGCGCGCTCGACGGCTCCAGCCATTCCGTCGCCAGCTGTCGTCAGGATCACCTCCGCGCCGTACGACTTCAATATGTGCCGTCGCGCAGCGCTCATGTCCTCCGGCATGACGATCACACAGCGATAGCCGCGCACCGCACAAATCATCGCGAGGCTGATGCCAGTGTTGCCGCTGGTGGCTTCCACGATCGTCGAGCCCGCTCGAAGTTCGCCAGAGGCTTCCGCAGCGAGCACCATCGAGAGCGCAGGGCGATCCTTGACCGAGCCAGCCACATTGTTCGATTCTAGCTTCCCGCAGATCTCAGCACCCTCATCCGCGGTGATGTGCTTCAAGCGGACCAGGGGGGTGTGCCCGATCAGGTCGAGCGCTCCGTCATAGATTCGGTCGGTCATCTGCCGGCCAGCATACCAGGCGACGACTAGATGTCACCGCTCGAAGGCTCACGCCCCGACTCATGTACATCGTAGGCCTGCACGATCTTCTGCACCAACGGGTGCCGTACGACGTCCGAATGCGAGAAAAACACGAACTCGATGCCTCGTATCGATCGCAAGACGCGCTCCGCGTGCCGCAGACCACTGCGCGATCCGCCAGGCAGATCGACCTGGGTGACGTCACCGGTGATCACTGCTTTGGCGTCGAATCCCAACCGAGTCAGAAACATTTTCATCTGCTCGGGCGTGGTGTTTTGGGCCTCGTCCAATATGACGAAGCAATTGTTCAACGTGCGCCCGCGCATGAACGCCAGGGGCGCAACCTCGATGGTGCCCCTCTCGACGAGGGCGGTGATGCGACCCGGCTCCATCATGTCGTGGAGCGCGTCGTGCAACGGCCGCAAGTACGGGTTGATCTTCTCGGCAAGATCGCCGGGAAGGAATCCAAGGCGCTCCCCCGCTTCAACCGCTGGACGCGTGAGGATGATCCGTTTTACCTCCCGATCCTGTAGTGCGCGAATGGCCATGGCCATGGCCAGATAGGTCTTGCCGGTGCCGGCCGGGCCGATCCCGAATACGATGTCATGCGTTCGAATCGCGTTGATGTAGTCTTGCTGAGTGACGCCCTTGGGCGAAACGATACGACGATTTGATGTCGTGAGGACGACGTCGTCGAGCAGGGCCCGAAGCCGCAGCTGAGGATTGTTGCGTAGTGTCCGGGCCGCTCTCGCCATCTCGACCGGCGTGAGGTCGCGCAGCTGTAACGCGTCGATGAGCTCGTGGAGCACCCGCTCGACCATCTCCACGTCTCGGTTCGGCCCCTGAATGTGGATCGTGGAGCCACGGAGCCCCATCGAAACGCCGAGTTCGGACTCGAGCACCCGTAGGTTGGAGCCTCCCGCCCCGCTCAACTTCAACAAGAGATCCGGATCGGCGACTTCGATGTCGGCGGCTACGTCGGCCTCATGCGGACCGGGGCGCGCGGAAGGTTGCATCAATGACCTCAGTCTACACCGGGTCGGCGGCGGGGGCGAGGGGCCTCGTCACCGCCACACCAGCGCGCCGGGGCCGCGCTCGATCGCCGTCTCGAGACGCTCGTGGGCGGCTAGAATCAGGGCGCGGGTCGTGTCTCCATCGAGGGGATACGAAGCCAACCCCACAGACACTTGGAGGAACGACAGCTCATCGGGAGTCCGCTCGCGTTGACCCGCGAGTTCTTCGATCAATCTGCGAACGACCTCGACGACGCCGCGTGCGCTCGAGCCGTCGAACCCGACCACGAATGTGTCCTCGTCCCAGCGTCCTCGCACGTCTTCGCGCCGAAAGCGCCCGGATATCAGTCGACCGAGGTGCGTCCGAAGGCGGCGCGCGCGCACGTGGTCGAGGTCAGCAAGCCCGAGCGCGCTGATCAATCCGATTGAATACGTGCGACCCTGCCGCTGTGCAGAAGACAATCCGCTTTCGAGCGCAGTGACCGCAGCAGAGCGGAGAAAGAGGCCTGTCTGACTGCAACGAAGACGCTGGCGCCGCATTCGGGCGATGCGCTCCGCAACGCGATGGAGCTGGGCAAGCCAGCCGCCATCGACGTTCAGGGTTTCGGTGATGTTGGGATTGGTCGCAAGTGGCGAATCGGTGAAGCACAGAAAGGCACTGTCTTCGTCCCAAGTGGACATCTTGATGATCGCGGGCACCTGGGCACCGGTGACGGTCGACCCAATGAGCACGGCGTCCGGACACTGCGAGTCAATCTCCCTCAGGAGCTCTTCGAGGCTGTAGTAGAGGAAACACCCGATGCCTGCTTCTTCGATTTGTCGGGCCGCATCCGAGTCCCGAAGGACCGCGATCTTCGGCTGGGGAGTCGTCGCGCGCTCGACGGCAGACTGCACGGCGTGATGTAGCCGAACGAGTTCAATCGGATGTGGAAGAAAGATGTCGACGCCGAGCTGTGCCGCCAACGCGCGCGTGTGAGGATCGTCGTCAACCGACAAGAGAATGACCGGTGCTTCGGCGCACCCATGCACCGAGCGAAAGAGGCGTAGGAACTGGGGCAAGGCGTCGCGATCCTCGAGCGGCCAGCCAACCAGAGCGGCAGTCGGCGGGTTCCGTCCGGCAATCTTGAGTGCCTCTTCGACCGTGCCGACGGGCCGGAGATGCACGAGCACCTCATCGAAAGCAGAGCGCAGGTACGCGATCATCGCCGGGTCGTCTTCGAGTACGAGAAGCGTCGGAACGAAATCCCGTGGGACGGCGCGGTGCAAGAAGAACGATGCCGCGGGCGTCACGGACGGTGGCGCAGCAGCAGCGGGACGCAGCGCGTCAACGG
>JBATTM010000129.1:0-5973 GCA_049670545.1 Polyangiales bacterium | reverse complement strand
GACTCACCGTGCGCTGACCTGAGGCTTGATAGCGTTCCGGATACTGCTCGAATTCCGCGCGTACCGCCTCCAGTGAAATGTCACGAGGCTCGTTGTCGGCCTCGAGATCTCGCAAGAAAGCCCGGACCATCTTTCGATCGATCTCGCGTTCGGTCTCCGCGTCGCTCACGAGCCCTCGTTCGCGCGCATCGTGGAGGAGAAGCGCTTCGCGCACCAACGCCTCGGCGGCCTCCGTCGGGCCGACCTCATCGAGTTCCATACGCGCGCGAACCTCCGCCACACCGATCGAGCGACTCCCGACCGTGACGACGGGTGTCCCGACGACATCGCCCCCCTGCGCATCCCGCGGCCCGTGTTCATCCACGGGCTGGCAAGCGACGACTGCGGGCAGAATCCCGACGACGAACCCGAGCGCAAGGGTCTTGGGCAAGAGCCACCCGCTTTCGGACTAGCCGTTTTCCGAACGGCTGCGAAGCCGCGCCTGGACAGGAAGCGCTTCGACACGGAACATGGTCCACACCGATTGCCCTTCCTCGCGTCGCCGAAGCTCGTCGATTTTGATCACGGCGTCTGGTGCGCCGTCTTCCGCGATCTGGTCGAGCGCCATCAGGGCCGCCAGGCGAACGCCGATGTCCTCGCTACCAAGCTGCCCGGTGAGCGCGTCGATCGCTTCCGCGCTGCCAGTGCCATATCGGCCGAGCATGTAGGCGGCTTTGCGGGCAATCGCGGTGTCCGCGCTTCCGACTTTGCCAACCCAGCACGCCACCGCGTCGTTGCATTCCTTCGCGAGGTCCAGCCACGGCTGATGCTCGGCGAACTTCTCGCGGTATCCGCCCGACTCGGACGGCTTCTCGCTTGCGACGGCCGCCGCATAGTTCGCGGCATCCGCCGCGTTCGCGAGGAGCGCGTAGTTCTGCGCCGCGATGAGCCGCACCTCGGGGTTGGCTTTCTTGTCGTTCAGTTGGTCGAGCACGAACGGCAGCAACTCTGGGTCGTACGTGTGGGCCATGGCGGCGAGCAGCTGGCCACGCATTCGGACGCCCTGGTAGCCCTTCGGCAGACCCCCGTATACCTGTTTGAGGGCGGCACTCACTCGCGCGCGATCCGCAGCGTCGACATCGAGACGAACCAACGCGATTGCGGCGTTCAGCTTTCGGGCCGGATCGGACGAGTTCGCCTCGCTGAGAAGGGGCGAAAGCGCTTCAGGGAACCCCAGGGCACCGAGCGCGAATGCGGCCTCGGCACCCGTCACCTGGGCCACGGTCATCTTGTTCGCCAAATCGGGGCGGCGCGCCTTGATCGCGTCGATGTACGCCTTCGCGATCGCGTTCGCGGTTTCGTCCTTGCCCTGCATCATTTTGAGCAACGGCTTGAGCGATGGCCGGCCGATGAGGATGAGCGCCTCTGCGGCGACGTCATTCATGCGAAGGTCGGGGCGATTCGGGGCGAAGAGAAAAAGGGATTTGATCAACGCCGGGATCGCGGCGGGGTCTCGAAGCTCTCCGAGTTGCTGCGCCGCGAGCCGGTTGATGAGGAAGTTCTGGTTCTCATCTTGTTTCGTCGCGATCACAGTGAGGATCTCGGTGGCTCCCTGGTCCTGGAGCGACCCGAGTGCGCGAATCATCGAGATCCGCATCTTGTTGTCCTCGGTGCGGTTGCCTGTGATGCGCTCGAGCGAGCGCGCCAGGGCCTGAATCACGTTGCCTCGGTCGGCCTCCGGGACATCCATCGCTTGGAGGGTCTGCGCCGCGCGAATCGCGTGGTCTTCGGACACTTCGGTACGCCAGTTCAATGCATCGAGCAGCGCGGGTTGGCTCCGCGGATCCTGCATCTCATAGAGAAGATCCAGGATGGCCAGGCCATTGAGACGATCCTCGGGAAACGCGAGGTACGCGTCGGTGAGCGGTCCGACCGTCACGTCTGCGACCGCTTGCACGGCCGGCGCACCTCTTTCGCCACCGTTCTCGGCCAAGGTGGACGCGTAGATCTCCTTCAAGTTGAAGATCGCGTTTTCCCGTCGCACGGGATCCGCAAGCTCCTTCGCCTGTCCTGCCGGATCATCATCGGCTGCGTGACAACCGACACCTAGCGCTGCAACCAAAACCGCAACGGTCCACAACCTGTGGCGCACATTCATGCTGAACCTCCCCACGCACCCCTGTTTCCCCATTTGTTACAAAGGCTTACGCGACACTAAAAGGATAGCGACCCAGGATCGAACCTGTCAAACCTTCGTCAACCGCTGTGGGGCTGGGCAATGTCCCAGCGGAGGTCGACACGGCCTCTGGCGCCCGTGAATCGGAGCAACATGAAGGCACTGCCCTCCGGAATCACCGGACGCCCGTCGGCGGCAACTGCAGGAAAAGTCACGCGAAACGTCTCCCGAAGCGGATCGACCTGAGGAAAGTACACCTGGTCCGCGGCACTGGGACGCCGGACTCTCTCCATGAGGACGGGAACCGTCTGGCGACCCTGAGGATCGATCAGCAAGACCCGCCAGGCGGACTGTTTCCCGGTGATGTTCGACTCCCGGAAATTGAATCCTGCGAGGGTGACGAAGAAGCGATGTTCCTGTCGAGAACTCGTGAGGCTCGCCTGAAGCATCTCGTCGCGGGCGACTGGAAGGAGGCTGAAGTCGCGGGCGTAGCGAACGACATAGGCCCAACGAAACTCCCACGACTCGAATGTGGCGGTGACGTAGAGTTCGTGTGCGAGCTGCTTCCACGAGAACGATTCGGCCTCGCGGGTCCACGCGCTCCACACGATCGGATACGAGTCGGGGGTGAACACACGTGGGCCCGGTTGCAGCGTGACGGTCTGCGGCTTGCAGGCCGTGGACAGCATCACGAAACAAGCCAAGGCGACGAGGCCGCGCGTCACGCGTCCCCCATGAAGTCGCGCCGGTCGTACAATGCGCGAAACGCGACGCCCTCCGCGGCGATAGCGTCCGCACCCCCCTCGAGGCGATCTACCACGGCGACGACTCCGCTGACTTCGAAGCCGGCCTTGCGGACCGCCTCGATCGCACGAAGGGTCGAGCCGCCGGTTGTCACGGTGTCTTCGACGACTGCCAAGCGAGCGCCGGGTTCGAGGCGGTCTGCCCCCTCGAGCATCTTGCGGGTACCGTGGTCTTTGGTGGCTTTGCGAATGTACACGGCGTCGAGAGAGTGTACCTGATCGGCGGACGCGTAGGCGACTGCAGATGCGAGCGGACACCCACCGAGTTCGACCCCTGCGACAGCAGCGACCGCGTCAGGGAGCTGCCGGATCTCCGAAAGAAGCGCGTGACCGACCAGCAAATGGCCCTTGGCCAGGAGCACCGCGGGCTTGCAGTCGATGAAGAAGTCACTCTCCTTGCCCGAGCTCAGTTGAAAGCGACCGCGCCGAAACCCACGCTCTCGAAGGAGCTCCAAAAGCTGATCCACGACGCAGTTGCACCACAACATGGCGGAGGGCGCAACCGCGCTTCGATGCCGCGCGTCAGAGCACGACCAGAGCGGCCCGAACCGTGAGGATGATCAGCGTGATCGAAGACAGGGCGAACAGGCAGAAGCGGACCGGGATCCGATTGATCGTCGCTTGAAGGAGGCTGTGGGCGACTCGGATCCCCACATAGGCCCAAGCCAGCGCGAGGTTGAAGCCATCCCCCTCGCCGAGCACGGCCAGGGTGATCGCCACCGCGTAGAACACCGTCGGTTGCTCCATCAGGTTCGTATAGTTGTCGGACTTCCATCGAACCCGGGACGGAAGCGTGGCCATCTGCACCCCCCGCGGAAGGTGGGGGTCGGGGTCGAGTCCGGAGCGGTGAATCGCAGGAAGGCGCGTCGCATACATCCAGGCCCACATGGCATGGGACCACAAGGCCAACCCGATGACCGCACCGAGAATCGCGATCTGATCATTCATGTCGCCCACAGTGCCTGAACCCACGGGAGTCGCCATTGACAATTATCAAGATCGACGCGTGCGCCGAACGCGGCTGAGGGTCTCCGGACTGACGCCGAGGTAGGACGCCACGTGATACCCGGGCGTGGTCTGGACGATCGCCTGTTCCATGTGCTCGCAGAAATAGGCGTACCGCTCGGCGACCGACTTGTGTTGCAGCATTCGAAGGCGGCGCTCGAGGGCCAGATAGTGTTGCTCCGCCATCAAGCGATGAATCGACTCCGCGAGCTTTTCGGAACTCCTTGCAAGCATCTCTAGATCGGCCCGATAGCCAACAACCGGGTTGATCGCTTCGACCCACTCCTGTGCCGCCTCGCCGGTGATGAGGCTGGTCATCGTTGCGGCGACTGAAGGCGCGCTGAGGAGCCGGAGGTTGACGTCGCGTCCGCCGTGCACGTAGTAGGCGCGGACGAGGCCGGTCTCCATGAGGACGATGTCGTGGGCCACCCACCCCTGGCGATAGATCGACGCGCCGGCTGCGAACGAAGCGGGTCGCAGGCACGCGAGCATCGCATCGAGCTCGGCGTCGTTCGGGACGAGTTGAGGCGCCAGAAGCTCACGGATCAGCTGCGATGGTGACATGCGGCTGGTTCGGTCGGTCGGAGTCGGGCGATTTCCGGTCACCGAACGACTCTGACTTGCTTCGGCGTCAACACCAAGACGAGCCTCCCGGCCAGCGTTTCCTAGGTCTTCGTGGTAGGGTCCGCCGCTCGGTCCCGTTGGACCGCAACGAGGACCCTTGCCCGCACCAGATTCGCCCGTCCGCGCGTTAGACGACTTGTTGATCCTCTTCCACGAAGCGGAGACCCCGCGTGAGGGTTGGCTGATCGGCACCGAAGCGGAGCGCATCGCGGTGCATCGCGACGACGGCTCGCCTCTGCCGTACGCGGGTGCGTCGAGCGTGGTGGCGATCCTCGAACGCCTCGTGGAACGACACGGGTGGGAAGCGGAGCGAGAGGTCGAGGACGGCCCGATCGTCGCCCTACGCCGCGGTGCGGGGTCGGTCACCCTCGAACCTGGTTCGCAGATCGAGCTCTCGGGCGCGCCGTACCGAAGCGTCCACGATGGCAAGGCGGAATCTGATGCGCACTGGCGAGAGCTGGCCCCGATCATGGAAGAGCTCGGGCTCGTTTGGCTCGGGCTTGGGTGTCATCCCTTCTCCACCGTCGACGAGCTCGGGTGGGTCCCGAAGCTTCGCTACGGCGTGATGCGCGAGTATCTGCCGACGCGCGGAACGATGGCGGGCGACATGATGACCAAGACGGCCACGGTCCAAGCGAACCTCGACTACGCGTCGGAAGAAGACGCGATGCGCAAGCTCCGGGTGTCGTTGCGGGCGCAGCCGCTCGTCACTGCCATGTTCTCGAACAGCCCGTGGCATGAAGGTCGACGCTCCGGATATGTGTCGTATCGCGCCCTCGTTTGGCAACACATGGACCCTGATCGTTCAGGACTGTTGCCGTTCGCATGGCAAGACCATCCCCGCTACCGGGACTATGCGGAGTGGGCGCTCGACGCGCCCATGTTTCTGGTGAAGCGCGGGACGAAGGTGCTTCGCAACACCGGGCAAACGTTTCGCGCGTTCATGGAAGACGGGTTTCAGGGCGTGATGCCCACCTATCACGACTGGGTCGTGCACTTGAGCACCCTGTTTCCGGAAGTTCGCTTGAAGAGCACGCTCGAGTGTCGAGGCGCGGACGCGCAGGGGGACGGCATGTCGTTCGCACTCCCCGCCTTGTGGAAGGGTCTCCTCTACGACGACGAGAGTCTCCGCAAACTGGAGGGACTCGTCGATTCATGGTCCCTGCCCGAAGTCGAGTCCCACCGCGATGCGCTCGCGAGGCACGGTATCCGGACGCGGTTCTTCGGACGAGACGCGACGGACTGGGCAGGCGAAATCCTCGAACTCGCCGAAGCCGGCCTCCGCCGCCTCGACGACCGAAACAGAGACGGCGACGACGAAGCCACGCTCCTCGCGCCCCTACGGGCCCTTCTCGAACAAGCCAACACCCCCGCTCACGTCCTCCT
>JBATTM010000128.1:0-7423 GCA_049670545.1 Polyangiales bacterium | reverse complement strand
CAACGCCGATCATGTCTTGCGCGGCTCCCGTGAAACCGTGCTCTGGGCCGAAGAGCGCGACGACCTGCCCACCCGCTCCCGAGATGACCTGCGTCGCCGGACGGAGCTGCCGGTCGACGCTGGCGGCGTGCGCGAGCAAACCGACGCGACGGTCCCGGATCAGCCGAACCGCATCTGAATCGTCACTCGCAATGCGGTCGAGTCCTGTTTGTACCAAGGTCAAACGGCTTCACTCACTTCGGATCCATCCCCGGCCTCTCCCGCGAAGAGATATAGGAGTGCCATCCGTACTGCGAGGCCGGATTCGACCTGATCGAGGACGACACTTCGATCGCTGTCGGCTACGACACTTTCAATTTCGACGCCTCGGTTCATCGGCCCTGGGTGCATGACGATGGCGTTCGGTTTGGCGAGACCGAGCGCGCGCGGGCCGATGCCGAAGGTGCGGGCGTACTCGCGAAGGCTTGGAAGGAGGGCGCCCGCGAGGCGTTCCTGTTGAATGCGAAGGACCATGACAACATCGGCGCCAGCCATCGCTTCATCAAGCCGGTCGTACACCCTGACCCCAATCGAATCGATCGCAGGTGGCAATAGCGTTCGCGGGCCGACGACGCGAACTTCACAGCCGAACATTCGAAGAAGAAGAGCATTGGACCGTGCGACGCGGGAGTGCGCTATGTCGCCACAAATGGTGACGACCAGATCGTCGAGGGTCCCCTTGCGCCGGCGGATTGTGAAGGCGTCGAGGAGCGCTTGGGTTGGGTGCGCATGCATGCCGTCGCCCGCGTTGATCACGCTGCAGTCGACTTTGGAGGCGACATAAGCGGGCGCCCCCGACGCGCCGTGTCTCATGACCACGACGTCCGGATGCATGGCCTCGAGCGTCCGGCAGGTATCTTGCAGAGTCTCGCCCTTCTTCACACTCGAAGCCGAGACATTCATGTTGATGACATCGGCGCTGAGGCGCTTGCCGGCGAGCTCGAATGAGGTGCGAGTTCGCGTCGACGCCTCGTAGAACAGATTGATGACCGTCTTCCCACGGAGGGTCGGGACCTTGCGCACGGGCCGGCGCGACACCTCGAAGAATGCTTCTGCCGTATCGAGCACGCGCTCGACGTCGGCGCGCGTGAGTCCGTCAATGTCGAGCAAATGACGATGAGCGAAGGGCGGCGTCACTGGCCGTCCTCCGTCAGGATGACCCGGTCGGGTCCCGCGGCGTCGATCCACACATCGAGTCGTCCTCCAGCATCGATCTGTACGGTCTTCCCGACGAAGTCCGGAGCGACGGGGAGTTCGCGCCCTCCGCGATCGCAGAGGACGGCGAGCCACACGCGTGCGGGGCGTCCGTGGTCTTGAAGGCACTCGATGGCGGCGCGCACGGTGCGACCCGATTGGAGAACGTCGTCGACGAGCACCACGTGACGACCACTGACACTGAACGGGATGTCGGACGGTCCGATCTTCGGATTCGGAAGCGCGGTTGCCGCATCGTCGCGGTAGAGCGAGATGTCGACCGCCCCGACCGGGGGCGCGGTGCCCTCGGCCTTTGTGATCTCATCGGCGAGCCGAGCCGCGAGCGCGACGCCACCCCGGCGAATACCGATGAGAGTCAGATCTTCGATGCCCGACGTGGCCTCGAGAATGGCCACAGCCATGCGTCGGACACTTCGTCGAATCGCATCCGCATCGAGGACGACCTTCTGGGTTCGGGCCACGCCCGGCCGAGTGTGTGAGAAAAGCGACGAGGCTTCAACCCCAAGCGATCGAGAGGCCACCGTCGATCGTCACCAAGCTTCCGGTCTGCCACGGATGATCGAGCAAACCGACGATCACATCAGCGATTTCTGCAGGCGTCCCGAGGCGTGCCAAAGGATGGAGCGCGCGGACGCTCTCGAGTCTCGTCCCGATTTCCGAGTCGGCGACCCCTCCCTCGGATGGGTTCGCTGTGCGAAGCATGTCGGTATCCACACCGCCAGGGAGCACCGCGTTCACCCGAATCCCGTACGCGGCGAGCTCCTGCGCGAGGGACTGCGTGATCGAATTGAGGGCTGCTTTCGTGGCGGCATAAACGGTGGTCGTGGGGGCCACGCGGATCGACAGCGTGCTGGACACGTTGACGATCGCGCCGCCGTGGTCGCGGAGATGCTGGGCGAACGCCTGGCCCAGAATCAGGGGCGCCCAGACGTTCACCCGAGTCTGATGTTCGATTGCCTGTGGCGTGATCTGCCCAACGGGTTGGTGATCCGCGATGCCAGCGCAATTGACCACACCGTCGATCCCGTCAAACGGCTCGACCGCAGCTTCGACGACGCCCCCGAGTCCGGCGGTGTCGGCGAGATCGGCCACGACGATCGCGACGCGGTTCGGCGCGGCGGCCTGTAAGCGCTCGAGCCGACTTCGATCGGTCGCGATGGCAACGACGCGGCCTCCGTTTTGCAAAATCGCGTCTGCCGTGGCACGGCCGATCCCGCGACTCGCCCCGGTGACGACGACTCTCCCTGCGGAGACGCTCACGAGAGCACCGTGCCGACGGTCGGTCCCCAGGCGTCCTCGGACACAACTTCCGCGGGCTCCCCGGTCACGGATACTTCGTCTTCATCGATGAAGCGAGGGGCATCGACGCACAAGATGGACTGTGTACGCGGTGTTGGGTTGGAGTACGTGTGGGGCGCGCCACGCGGCCACCGGTGCACCGTGCCGGGCGGGCACGGCTTCCCCTGGCAGAGTAGTCCGTCGCCGAGGACCATTTCGGATTCGCGCATTTGCCGATGAAGGTGTAGCGGGATATCGCGACCTGGGCTCACATTGAGGCGGTAAATGCCTGCTTCTTTCGTTTCGTGAATCACGTCCACCGTCCCGAACGCCGTGGTCTCGACCTCGGGGGACGCCCAGCTTGCGGTCCGGTGCACTTCCAACGACGGCAGGGCAAGCCCGCCTAGCGCTTCGGGTTTCGTGAGCCGTATTCGTACCGCCTCGACTTGCGGGACCCGTCCGCCAGCGACGGGCGGAGCAAGGAGGTAGCGGGACAATACATGAGCAGCCGTTTCGAGAAGATGGAAACGGCAACTCCGGAGTAGGAACACGATCTGCGCAGCAGCCGAGGCGTAGTCGACGGTGGAGGCGAAGCTCTCGTGGACTCCGGCGAGTTCGGTGTCGACGTGTAACTCCACATCGACTTGCAGCGGCTGAACCATGTCACGCTCATGCGGATACACGCCCACGACGCAATCCACCATCAGTGCTTCGATGCGCAACACGTCCATTTCGGAAGGCTATCGCATTTCGCGACTTCTGCTAGAGTCGGCGCGCCCATGGACCCGCAGCATCCAGACGGTTCAGACGACGCCTTGCCGACGGCAGAGCTCGCCGCCTTTCGCCCCGTGCCGCGAACGGGCGTGATCTACGTCACGGTCGAGGCACAGAAGCGTGGGTTTCACATGGACGCCCCTGGGTGGTGCAATCTCGGACAGGGACAACCCGATACGGGTCCCCTTCCCGGCGCGCCTGCCCGGGTGGCCCAGATCGACGTGCAGGCGCACGACCTCGACTATGCGCCGGTTCCCGGTGTCTGGGAGCTTCGCGAGGCTGTCGCCGATCTGTACAACCAACTCTATCGCCGCGGGTTGAAGTCGCAGTATTCGGCCGAAAACGTCGCGATTGCAGGGGGTGGGCGTGTCGCCGTCATGCGTGCCTGTGCTGCGGTGGCGCCGATTCATCTCGGCCATTTCATCCCAGACTACACAGCCTATGAGGAGCTCCTCGACGTGTTTCGGCGATTCCTACCGATTCCGCTTCTCGGCGATCCCGAAGCCGGGTACGCGTTCTCCGCAGAACGGCTTGAGCGCGAGATCTTGGGCCTGGGGCTCACCGCGATCTTGCTTAGCAACCCGTGCAACCCGACGGGCAAGGTGGTGCAGGGCGACGTCCTCGCGGGATGGGTCGATCGTGCGCGGCGCCTTGGGTGCGCACTCTTACTCGACGAGTTCTACTCGCACTACATTTGGTCCGGCCCCGATCCGATCGTGAGCGCCGCCAAGTTCGTCGAGGATGTCGAGAAAGACCCGATCATCGTATTCGATGGCCTGACCAAGAACTGGCGCTACCCAGGGTTCCGCGTGAGTTGGATCGTCGGCCCCAAACAAGTGATCGAGTCCGCAGCCAGCGCTGGCTCGTTTCTGGACGGGGGCGGGGTCGCTCCCATGCAACGAGCCGCGATCGATCTGGTGCAGGAAGAGCCAACCCTCCGAGAGACGACGGCGGTGCGGGCCGAGTTTCGAAAGAAGCGAGACTATCTCGTAGGCGCGCTCGGAGAAATAGGCGTGCGCTTCGATCTAGAGCCGGAGGGTACGTTTTACGCTTGGGGCGACCTCAGCGAGTTGCCCCCTTCACTTCGCTCGGGCGACGACTTCTTCCAAGCTGCCCTGGGGCAGCAGGTGATCTGCGTGCCGGGGCATTTCTTCGACGTGAACCCGGGGAAACGTAGAACCGGTCGGCCGTCGCGATTCGTCAATCACGTCCGCTTCTCCTTTGGGCCCCCGATGAACGTCCTCGAGGAGGCCGTGGCCCGGCTCAAAGACATGGTGGCCAACGCGTCGTAGCGTCCTGCCAGGGCCTGATCGTCGGTTTTTTCGGATTTCGATTTATGTAGGTAACCATACTACATATGACGACATCCGCCGCGGCCGTAGCCCGGATCGAACATCAGCCACGGGAGGCCGCTCCGTTCGTGAAGTGGGCCGGAGGCAAGGGCCGACTGCTCAGCCAGCTTCGGCCACTCCTCCCCCCGAGCATCGCACGCATGCGCCATGTCGAACCCTTCGTCGGCGGCGGCGCGCTCTTTTTCGCGCGAACCCCGGCGCGTGCATTGCTGACCGACATCAACCCTACCTTGGTCGCAACCTACACGGCGATCCGTGACGATCTCGATCAGGTGGTCGGGTCCCTGCGCACCCTCGCCGCTCGGCACTCCAAGGCGCACTACTACGAGGTTCGCGGGCGGTACAACGAGCGACGTCGGCGAGCACCGACGAGTCGCGCTGCGATGTTCATCTACCTGAACAAGACTTGCTTCAACGGACTCCATCGCGTGAATCGAAAAGGCGAGTTCAACGTACCGATCGGCTCCTACAAGAACCCAAAGATCCTCAATGAGGACGCGCTCAGGGTCGCGAGTGCAGCACTTCAGAACGCGGAGCTTCGGTGCACGGGTTTCGAGAGCCTCCTCGAGGGCGCGAAGCCTGGGGACTTCGTCTACTTCGATCCGCCCTACGAACCTGTGTCACCAACCGCGAGCTTCACGTCGTACGCACGTGACGGGTTTTCCCAGGACGACCAAACCCGTCTTCGCGATGTCTACCGCGAACTCGATCGACGAGGGTGCAGATTGATGCTCTCCAATAGTGAGGTCCCGTTCATCCGCGAGCTCTACGGTGACTTTCGTATCGACACAGTGGCTGCGCCGCGAGCGATCAACTGCAACGCGTCGGGACGTGGCAAAGTGACCGAGGTGGTCGTGCGCAACTACGAAACCTAGCCGGGCTGCTGGGTGGCACCGTATTGCCTGAGGCCGTTCGCGGCGAGTAAGGCGGCAATCGGCGCGAACACGGCGGCGATTCCTGCAAGGGCGATGTCTAGCGTCTGGTCGCCACCGAGCGCGTGCGTCGTGAGCCAACCGACGATCGGGGGTCCGAGGCCGAGGCCGAGCATGTTGGACGCGAACAGGAGCAGAGCCGATGCAAGCGCTCGCATCTCGTTCGGGGTCGAGGTTTGCAGAGCAGCCACGGCCGGGCCGAAGTAGCTGCTCATGAGAAACAGGATGGGCGCTGCCATCCAAAGGGCACCTTGCGCGGTCGACATGAGGGGGCCGACGACACCGGGCACGACCCAAGCGAGCGCTGCAATCACGACGACTCGGAGGTTGGCGTCGGCGTGGCCTTTGCGGAGACGTTCCGCGACGAATCCCCCGACGAGTGCACCGCAGCTCCCTGCCAGGATGAAGATCCAGCCGAACGTCGGACCCACGTCCCCAGCCTCGACGCCGAACTTGCGGATGAGCATCTCGACGTACCAAGTGATCGTGCCGTAGCCGAGCACCGAGAGCATCGAGACGCTGCCGAGAATCGCCGTGTAGAGGCGGGCATGGGCGCGGAAGTAGCGAAGCACATCGCCCATCGGCACGGCTTGGCCTTCCTCCACGAGGCGACCGCGGCGAACCGGTTCACGGATCGTCCATGCGAGCGCTCCGACGAGAAAGCCCGGCAGCCCAACGACGATGAATGTGAGTTGCCAGGGGCGAAGCGACCCGAGCCACGGAATCGATACTTCGGCGGAGCCCACGGCACCGAGTACCCAGCCGCCGATCATGTAGGCCATCCCGCCACCTATGGTGATGCCGAGCGTAAAGATCGAGAGTGCGCGCGGGAGACGCTTGGCGGGGAACAGATCGGTCAACAACGAATGTGCGGGAGGCGAGAGCGCCGCCTCCCCAATCCCGACCCCCATGCGGGCGACGAACAGGCCACCGAAGCTTCGGACGAGACCGCAAGCGCAGGTCATCACGCTCCAGAACAGCACCCCGGCGCCAACGATCGAGCGGCGAGTGCCCCGGTCGGCGAGACGAGCAATGGGTACCCCGAGGATTGTGTAGAACAGCGTGAACGCGAGTCCGTGGAGGAGGCCGTACTCGAAGTCGTCGATCGAGAAGGATGCACGGATGGGCCCCACTAGGATCGCCATCACGTTTCGATCCACAAACGAGAGAATGTAGGCGAGCAGAAGGACGCCGAGCGCCCAGTTGGCCCGTCGCGAGGATGCTGGCGGTTCGGTGGACGGCGAGCTCACGGCGCGGATTCGTACCACAAACCCAGGTTCGACGGGCCTACGTGATCGGTCGGCCGGCCGCGCGCTGCGTTTCCTCGTCGTAAGGGCAGTGGCGACACCCTGAACCACAACACCGATCACGCTTGCGGAGGTACGCCGAAGTCATCACGAACAGCCCCGTCTCAGGATCCAGATACCCATCCTCCCCACGCTCGACCGCCTCGTCGTGGGCGCAGATCACCGACTCGCTAAGCTCCGGCACCGCCCGACTCTGGCGCCCCCACGCCCCACAGCAACCCTCCACCCCACCCACTCCATTAACCCCTCGTAAAAGGGGACAGTCCCCTTTTCCTTAACCCTTGGAAAAAGGGGACTGTCCCCTTTAGTCCTCTAGTCGAGGGTGATTCGGGAGGCGCGGATGAATTCTGCGGTGGCGGGGTGGTCGGTGCGGAGGAGTTCGGCTGGGGTCCCGGTGGCGGCGATCTCGCCTTCGTGGAGGAAGTTGAGGTGGTCGGCGATGCGCACGACGGAGGCCATGTCGTGGCTGATCACGATCGAGGTGACGCCAAACATCTCTTCTGCCTCGGTGATCAGGTCGTCGACC